>JAGHBI010000067.1 GCA_021161055.1 Candidatus Iainarchaeum sp.
ATTTCAGCTGCTTTCAGGGTGCATCTTGTGGAGCCTGTTTTTTTGGAGTAATCTTCAACCAAAATACCTTTTTTATATTTTTCTTTGTATGATTTGGGTAATTGCATAATTGTTGAAGGGGGGTTGGTAGTTTGAAGGTTTCTTTCAGAAGTGTTTTTCCAGTTTTATTTCTTTTAGTTTTGTTTGTAGCTGGTTGTGTTGACAACTCCGGTGAAGTTACGGAAAAAACTGACAGTGGGAAACAAATAGCAAGTGGTGCAAGTTCAACAGTGTCAGAAGCAAGCACTATTTCAAGTACTGGGAAAAGCCAGGAGGAAAGTATTGAAGATGGAAAAATAGGCACCACCTATCTCATAAAGTATATGGGTGCGAAATATGAAGTAACTTTAACAGAGTTAACCTTTGCAGAATCAGAAAGTGAATTTTTTGATAAATACTACTTAATGGCACATTTCGAGATAAAAAACATCGGTGACAAGACAGAATACTTTATGCCAGATATTTACTTCGTGGATGAGACTCAAGAGAAATACGACCGCACAGTGCCTATCGGTTTAGGTGATACCTATTCGAAGACTCTGGACTTCGTAAAGAAACTGCCGCCCGGTACAAAGATGTCTGGCTGGGTTGCTATTGAAGTGCCAAAGGATATTACAAGTGGAGACTTGTATTTTGATTATACCAATGACATTTGGGATAAAAAGCCAAAATATATCAAATATCATGTCGAAGGGAAGTAATTCGGCGATCTCCACGATTTGGCGTTGGCATTCTTTTCCTAACCTTCAATCTTTGATACAGCCTCTTTGCTATTTTTGGGCTTTCTTTTTTCTATGGAAAATTGAAAAAGTGGAGCGGTGGGGCTGGGATTCGAACCCAGGAGGGCATAAAGCCCAGCAGCTTAGCAGGCTGCCGCCGTGGACCAACTGGGCCACCCCACCAGGCAGTATATAAAAATACCTTTGACAAGGTTTAAAAATTGAACATTTTAAATGTTTTACTCCACTGTTTTATATTGGCGGTAATATGGTGCGAAAAATAATTATGAGGAAGATATATACAGGTGATACGCCAGTGGAATTCGGCGATAGCATAGTTACGGTAAGCGCAAACGTAAAGCTCGGTAAAGAAGACGCTTTAAAAACCATAAAGAAGCTTTTATACAAGGGCGAGAAGCCTGTAAGGTTGGTAATGAGTGTCTGCCCTGCCTGCGTAGAGGAAAAGCGCTGGGATAAGATGCGCATTCCTGCGCTAATTTTTGAAAAAGATGGAAAAATTTCTCTGAGAAAGCATTGCCCAAGGCACGGCGTATTTGTTGATCATTACTGGGAAGATGCTGATTATTACTACAAACAGATGCAATTTGCGGACCCTGGAATAGAACTGGAAAACCCTCAGGTGGATAAACCTCTAGAGGAAATTGCTTGTCCAAATGATTGCGGGCTATGCAAGCAGCACAAGAGCCATACAGCATTAGCAAATATTGTTGTGACAAATCGCTGCGACCTTTCCTGCTGGTATTGTTTCTTTTACCAGAAAAGAGACGAGCCTGTTTATGAACCAAGCCTGGAGCAGATAAGGCAGATGCTGAGAATGCTTAAAGAGGAAAGGCCCGTGCCATGCAATGCTGTGCAGATAACTGGCGGAGAGCCTGCGATAAGGCTGGATATTGTTGAAATAATAAAGATGTGCAGAGAAGAAGGGTTTGAGCATGTGCAATTTAATACAAATGCAATAAGATTTAGCCAGGACCCTGAGCTTGTAAAGAAGGTTGTAAATGCCGGTGCCAATGTAATCTATATGAGTTTTGATGGAGTCAGCCCAGAAACAAATCCGAAAAATTTCTGGGAAGTTCCAAAAGCAATAGAAAATGTGCGCAAAACAGGGAAAGCGGGTATTGTGCTTGTGCCGACAGTGATTGGCGGCGTTAATACGCATGAACTTGGCGATATTATAAGGTATGCTGCTTACAATATTGATGTTGTTCGCGGGGTAAATTTCCAGCCCGTTTCTCTTGTTGGAATGATGCCCAGTAAAGAGCGCGAGAAGCAGCGCGTTACAATTCCAAAAGTGCTCAGGCTTATTGAAGAACAGACTTATGGGCAAATCAGCATGGAGGATTTCTACTGTGTGCCTTGCGTTGGTGTAATAAGCGATCTAGTGGAAGCGATCAAGGAAAAACAGCAGTATAGGTTTTCGGCGCATTTCGCTTGCGGAGCGGGCACCTATGTGTTTCTGGATGGAAAGCGCTTTGTGCCGATAACACGCTTTGTTGATGTTGAAGGCCTATTTGAATATCTGAAAGAGCTTACTGCAGAGATAAGAAACAGCAAATCCAAAAAGGTGAGCACAATAATAAGCGCAGCGAAGCTCCTTGCGAAGCTCAATACATTTATAGATAAGGGAAAGCAGCCAGCAAATCTTAATTTAAGCCGGATGCTGTTGCAGGCGCTCATAAGCGGCAGCTACGATGGCCTTAAGGAATTCCACTATCGTTCGCTTTTCATAGGTATGATGCACTTTATGGATACATACAATTACGATGTTGACCGCGTGGAGCGCTGCTGTATTCACTATGCAATGCCTAATGGCAGGATAGTTCCTTTCTGCGCTTTCAATGTTATTCCGGAGCTTTACAGAGATAAGGTGCAGCGTGAATACTCAATTCCTGCCCGCGAGTGGGAGAAGCGCACAGGCAGAAAGCTGAGCGATGATAAATATATAAGGAAGATCTCCAAAGAAGAACAGGCAAAGATAATCGAGCATTACAGAAAAGCGATTGAGGAATTTAAGTAGGAATATATCAGGCACAAAAATGCAGAAAAGCTGTTTGGAATATAGCATTTGTTCTTACCCAGCTAATTGTGCTCTTTTTACCAATATTTTTAAGGACTACTTGGAAGTATTCTTTATATGCCAAAGCAGAAAAAGGAAAAATACGTTAGAATCTGCCCAAAATGCAACAGCACAAATGTTGCCCCGGATTCCGGTTATATTTGGACAATAGCAGAGGGTACTTTCAGTATGTATAGATGCAATGACTGTGGCTTTTCCGCTAACAGCACGCTCTTCCCCGAAGTGCCTCTGAGTAAAATTCAAAGAAATGCTTCCAAGGTTAAAAAAGAAAACTTAAATGGTGCCTGAGTTGCAGTACGTTTTTCTTTTTGGAAGGAACCCAAAGCTTTCATACCTGGAACTTGCAAGCTATTTTAAAGCTCGCGAGCTTGCTTTTAAGCCAATAGCGTGGTTTGAAAGGGCTTGCATGGTTTCGTTTCCGCAAGAGCTTAGCGCTGAAGCTCTGGTTGAAGAGCTTGCCGGCACAGTAAAGATTGCAAAGCTTCTTTTTTCCTGCAATGAAAATGAATTGGAAGAAAGAATTTCAAGCGCAAACCTTTACGAGGGAACAAAAAACAAGATAATGTATTTTGTTGATGTTATAAATGCAAGCCCATCAGTGAGAGAATTTTTTAAAGATGCGTTTAAGAGGCAAAGGCTGAAAGCGGTTCATAAGTCTGTTGCTCCGCACATCCTTGCAAAAAAATCGTATGAGTATGTTGATATAACTGTTATTAAGAATGATTCAAAATTTTTTGTTGCTAAAACCATCGCCTGCTCAAATCCCCACAAATTTAGAGAGCGCGATATAAACAGGCCATTCACCGAGCCAGAAATAATGAGTTCCGTGCGGCTTGCACGAATCCTCGTAAACCTGAGCTGCACAATGCCAAAAGCAACTATTCTGGATCCGTTCTGTGGCATCGGCACAGTGCTTCAGGAAGCGATGTTGCTTGGCTATGATGTTAAGGGTTTGGAATTGAATCCGGAAAGGGCAAAGCATTGCATGGAAAATCTTGAATGGATTAAGAAGCGTTTTAATACAAGCGCAGATTTTGAGGTAAAGAACGGCGATGCAAAAAAGCTTTCCAATTACTTCGAAAATGAATCTATTGATGCAATTGTAACAGAGCCAGAGCTCGGGCCTTTGCTCAAAACGTTGCCTGCGGAGCAGGAAGCTAAGCAGATTGTTTCAACGCTTCAGAGGCTTTATGAAAAATTTTTCAGTGAAGCAAAACTTGTTCTGAAGCCTGAGGGAAAAATTGTGGTTGTGATTCCGCAATTCAGAACAAAGAACTCAAGGCTCTTTACAATCAATATGGATAAAATTTTACATGAGAACGGTTTCAGGATTTTCAATGCCACTAAGAATTTGCCAATAAAAGCAAGTGTGCCTTATCTTTACAAAGAGGAATGGCATAAGATTGAACGCCTGATTTATGTTCTTGAAAAAGTACTGAAGTGAGCGATAGCGAGGAATAGCTGCCTTTAGCAGAATCAAACGGAGCGAAGGCTAATGCACGAAGTTGCAGGAGTTCTGCCGCCGAAATACTACGGAAGCGTTTGGCCCCAAAATGTTACAAAGTACATGCCTTCACAACTTCCAACAATTCTTCCAAAAGGAAACCATCTAACTTCATAGTCACAAATTAATATTCCGTTGTTTTTTACACCCTTCCTTCTGCTATCTTCTATCCATTTTTGCAAAGTTCCGTTGTCCAATTCTTTAAAATGCTCTGCTGTTGTAACTGTTCCGTCTTTCCACCCCTTTTCTTTTAATACTTTGTCATGAATGTTGCTGTCAAGTTATTCGGGTTTTGGATATTTCACATCTTTAATTTTAAAAATACTGGCA
>JAGHBI010000040.1 GCA_021161055.1 Candidatus Iainarchaeum sp.
CTGATAGCACAAAGCAGATGCTTGAAAAGGAATTCGCCAGCAATCCAAAAATAACCGTGATTAATTTTGAAAAAAACCAGGGGGTCTGCAAAGCACGCAATGCAGGCATAAAGAAAGCTCGCTATGAAATAGTTGTGAATATGGACCACGATTGCATTCCAAGCAAAACTTGGCTTAAGGATTTGGTGAGCGGTTTTGCAAACAGCAAAGTTGGCGTAGTTTCGAGCTATGGTGGTTTTGGGGGCACGAGCACAGCATTTCGCAAAGAACTTCTGGAAAGAGTGGGTGGCTACGATGAGGATTACCGTTACTACCGCGAGGATACAGATTTAACATTTAAGATAATGGAACTTGGCTATGAATACAGGTTGGTAAAGGCAGATTATGTGCATGACCATGTCGAAACAAAGCCAAAAAACCTGATTGCTTTAATAAAATACGTTTTGCAGCGCTTGCGCTATCATCAAAACGATGTTTTACTCTACAAAAAACATCCGAATGAACTAACGCGTAAATTTTTGGATATAAGGTTTGGCTTTCTAGTTAATCCGATGTATGATTTCAAGATTGCAACAGGCTTGTGGAAAAAGAACGGGAAGCTTTGCCTGAGTTCCCCTCGTGGAATTGTTTTTATAGAAAACAAAACACCTCTGCACGCATTATTGATAATTATTTTGGGTCTTGCCTATGTGCTTGCAGTGAAATGCTCGCGCTTAATTGCGAGCATAAAATTTGGAAAGCTCTTAATTTAGTTTTTAAGTTATTTTTATGGATTTGTCGCTGCGCCACATCAGCGTCTAATCTGTGCTTATACCCTCGATCGGCAGCCCTTATATTCCTTATTCCTCTTGCGATTTTAGCTCTTTCTACATTGCTTCCTCTTGCTGTTTTTCTACGCTTTTTCCCAACTATATTCTATAGATTCTTTTCCTTCTTAGGGGCACGATTCCTCTGCGTCCCCTTTCCTTACTTCTAAATATTTTAAGAGGGGAAATGTACTTTTTCCCCTCTTTTCTCCTCAAGGCACTTGATATTAATATATGTTGCCCCGGCCTCAATATTTCTGTTATCTCTTTAAGGACCTGTTCGTTTATATGTAAAAGTTTTGAAGGAACCACTATGATATCTGCTCCGTAAAGCCCTATCATTCTGCTTAAATCAGCACATATAGCAATCCTAACCTTTTTTCCAGCTATGCTTATCTCTGGGAATATGCTTCGCTTTGTTTTTATCGCTCTTCTTTCCCACAATGCGCCTCTCTTTATCCACCTCAGCAAAACCTTTTCCATCTCTTCGGGTGTTTTGGCAATGCGTTTTGCAATATTCCTTTCGGATTCCATAAATTTGGGTCTGCCCTTAGAGTCAGTAGCATACATAAGCTTTGGATATACCCTGTACTTTGCCTTTCCAGCGCATGCTGGCTCTACGATGTACCCTGTTATCGAGAAGTCTCTTTTGGCTCTGCCGTGCTGCTCTGCAATGGCAAAGAATACATACACATCATCTGGCAGGCCTCTGCTTATTTCTTCAACAATCCGCTTAGTTTCCTTTCTTGTAACTAACCTACTCCCTAAGACAGCTTCATCAAAGACCACGAGCAGAGGCTTCTTCTTTTTCACCTGCCTGCTCCAGTTCAGAACAAAACGCTTGAATATCTCAAGGTTTTTGAACTCCCCTGGAACAAACCTTACAAACAGGTCCATATATTTGTTTATAATTGGTTCTTTTTTAATAGTTTGGCCTGCTTTTAGTTATTTATGGTTCTGAAATTTTTCGAGAAAATTAAGGCAGAACTGTTCAAATCTTTTGGCGATAATGGTATAGATATGAAGTGTTTATTTTAAACCTTTAAATCCTGTGAATTCTTCTCACTCCAAGCCTTTTTTCCATGGGCTTGTTCCGCTTTCCCCTGTAATACTTCACAGGCCCCTTGTGCAGGACATCTGAAACCAGTATCTTTGCCCCTGGTTTCGCTTGCATAATCAACAGCTTTTTTCCTAAAGCATCAATTCGCAATCCTCTAGAAGATGTTACAATAACATCTGCTTTGCGCACCGCTGGTTCATACTTCAGGTCTGCGCATACAACAAACCTCACTCTTTGTCCATTGATTTCTATTTCAGGAAAGAAACCTTCCTTTAGATCCTTTTTCCACTTAAACCACTTACAGGTTCTTCTGTACCAGTGCACGAGCATCCCTTCAAACTCCCTTTGCTTTTTATCCGAGGCTTTTTTAAGGGCTTCCTCATCTGCGCGAGCAACATACATCATTTCCCTGCGCCCATCATAGTAGAAGAATAGTTTTGGATATGCCTTCCATTTTGGTTTTCCACAAACAGCAGGCTCTATAATATAACCGGTATTGGAGAAATGTTTCTGGTTTTTGCCCGTTTTTTCACCTATGGAAAAAAACACATAAGTGTTCGGTGCCAGCGCTCTGCTGATTTCAGCTATTGCATGCTTTGTTTCTCTTCTGTTCACTATATTGGCAGTGCCCAAAATAAATTCGTTGAAAACAATAAGCAAAGGACGCTTTTTCACGCGTCCGTTTATCCTTAGCACACGCTCCTTGAATTCCTCAAGATTTTCGAATTCTCCAGGAACGAACTTTACGAATATTTTGGAGCCCTTGGAAATGTGCCGAGTGAGTAAGCCCATATAAATCCATAGAATAAGCCATTTTTAATTATTTGGCTTTTCGATATTATATATATTGGTGATGCCATGGTTTCTGAGCTTAAACGCTTTACCGTGAGGACAGAAAAAGATATTTCCATAAAAGATATAACACCGCAAGTGGAAAAAGCTGTTAAGGAATCCAGAATTAAAAACGGAGTTGCGGTAATTTTTGTCCCTGGCTCTACAGCAAGCGTTTCCACAATGGAATACGAACCCGGCTTGCTCAAGGACATTCCTAGAGTGCTGCAAAAGATTGCTCCGCTCAACCACGATTGGGAGCACCACAAAACATGGCATGATAATAACGGCGCATCGCACATTTTGGCAAACCTGCTTGGACCTTC
>JAGHBI010000014.1 GCA_021161055.1 Candidatus Iainarchaeum sp.
GGACTTGCTGCAGTTTTATTTAAAGAGATGTGCGGACAGAAAAGCGATGGCAAGCGTTTACCCGATTTCATATTCAATGTTGGAAAAAAATACAAGAAAATGCTGCTAGAAGAATATATTAAAGGCGATGGCTACAGGTCAACAGATAGGCGCTATAGCACCACTTATAGGAAAAAATATTTTAAGACCACTACACGATCGCTCGCCTTAGCCTCTGGACTGAGCCTCCTGCTAACCCAGCTAGGGATAAAACATACAATAACATACAGAGAGGATAAGAAAGCTTACTCAATTCAAACCTCAAGCAAATACAATTCAAGGCTTGAAACAAAAATAAAAAAAGAACGCTATGCTGGCTATGTGTATGATTTGGCTGTAGAAGAAAACAACAACTTTGTGGATGCGTGCGGCCAGATACTCCTGCATAATACAGATTCAGCATTCATAAAGATTCCTGAGGGCAAAAGTC
This sequence comes from Candidatus Iainarchaeum sp., assembly GCA_021161055.1. Classification (GTDB taxonomy): domain Archaea; phylum Iainarchaeota; class Iainarchaeia; order Iainarchaeales; family DTGL01; genus DTGL01. Next base: position 470 of record JAGHBI010000014.1, read on the forward strand.
GCGAAGATGTGCTAAAATTTTTAGAGCACATCAATTCGAAGCTTCCTGGCGTTATGAACCTTGAGCTTGAAGGCTTTTATAAACGCGGCATATTTGTAACGAAGAAAACTGGCGAGCAGGCTGCAAAGAAGAGATATGCGCTTATAGATGATAATGGAAACCTCAAGATTGTTGGATTTGAGTATGTACGCAGAGACTGGGCGCCCATAGCGAAGGAAACTCAGCGCAGGGTTATAGAAGCTATTTTGAAGGAGGGAAAACCTGAGAAAGCGATAGAGATTGTGAGGCAGAAGATAAAGGAATTGCGTAGCGGAAAAACCAGAAAGGAAGAGCTTATTATATACTCGCAGATAAAGAAGGCTGTAGATGCCTATGAAAGCATAGGTCCGCATGTGGCCGCAGCAAAGAAAGCTATGGCAAGAGGCAAGCAGATAGAGGAAGGTTCTGTTATAGGTTATATTGTTACTAAATGCGGTAAGAGCATAAGCGATAAAGCTCAGCTTGAGGAATATGTTAATGAAGGCAACTATGATGCTGAGTATTATATTAAACACCAGCTTATTCCGGCAGTTATAAAGATAATTCGTGAGTTTGGTTATAGTGAGGAAGACCTTATTGAAGGCGGCAGGCAGGTTAGCTTGGGTGCATTTTCGTAACAGCAAAGTTTGGATGTGAAAGCATGGAAAAGGAAGTTATGGAAAAATATGTTAAAGCGGGCAATATACTTTTCGAAACCCAAGAATACGCAAAAAAGATTCTGCAACCAGGGGCAGAACTGTTTGAATGTGCGGAGAAGATTGAAGAATTTATAGTGAAAAAGGGTGCAAAGCCAGCGTTTCCGGTAAATCTAAGCCTGAATGAAAATGCTGCGCACCAGACACCAGACTGGAATGAAAAAACAACGCTTAAGGATAGCGATGTTCTGAAGGTGGATATCGGCGTGCATATCGATGGTTACATAGCAGATGGAGCATTTACCATAAACCATTCTGGAGAGCACAAACAGCTTATAGAAGCTGCCGAACTTGCACTGAAAAATGCGTTTGCATTGCTCGATAAAGACCCCAGTTTCAGCGAGATAGGTACTGTTATAGAAAAAACGATAAGCGAAAAGGGCTTCAAAGTTGTAAGAAACCTTACAGGCCATGGCCTGGCAAGGTATTTGCAACATGCACCGCCAAGCATACCGAATATTGCAAACAATATTGAAAAGAAATTCGAACCTGGAAAGGCATATGCAATAGAACCATTTGCAAGCACAGCTAGCGGCTATGTGCGCGAATCTGGGAAGGTAAATATATTCATGCTTGAAGAACCAAGGCCTGTGAGAAACACTCACGCAAGAAAGATAATGAGGTTTGTTGAGGAGAACTATAAAACGCTGCCGTTTGCTGAGCGATGGCTCTTTCGCGAGCTGAAGATGAACGAGTTTGAACTCAGGGTTGGCTTGCGACAGTTACTGCGCGAAAAGTGCATAAAGGCATACCCAATATTACATGATGTGCCTAATTCCTTTGTTGCGCAGGCAGAGAATAGCTTTATAAAGCTCGAAGGAGAAATAATTCCATTGGTGGTGCCGAGTGCTGGAAAAACTAAGAGCAAATAGATTGGTTATTGCAAGCGCAACAATAGCACTAATTTGCCTTCTGCTTGCAATGTATTTTTTGGATAGTTCAAATTTTTCCATAGATATGTTTCTGCTGTTTGATGTGTTTGCCCTGAAAGAGCTTCTGTTTTCTGCGGAATTCTGGCTCTTTGTGCTTTTCTTCTCCATAGCGAATGGCTTGTTCCTGTTCATATTTATAAGGTTCGACAGAACGGTTGCGATAATAAGCAGCGTGCTTGCAGCATCGCTTGCATTTATGTTCTCATTTGCGCTCTTCGATATCACAAAGATGCTAGCGGTTGTATTAGCATTTTACCTTATTGGGCTTGTGATTGCGGAAGAGCTTGTGAAGATGAGATTGGCTGAGCTAAAAAGGTTTAGAACATTGAGAGCGGCAAGCGCTGGGATGAGCAAGGTAATAGTCCTTATTTGCGTAGGGCTGTTCATTGCCGGCATGCTGATTGTGATGCCACAGCAGGAAAGCTATGCCGATAAGTTTGACAAGGCGTTTATGAAAACATTATTGAGGATGAGTGCGAACACCACTGCAAATGCCATGGTAGAAAGCCAGCGCAAGTTAATGAAAGCCATTCTGGATTCGGAACAGTATATGGCCATAAGAAGCTCCCCTAGTGAGATAGATAAAAACTTCGCACTATATCTGGATTCCTTTGCAAACGAGATCTTTTCAAAGAAATATAGGGAACGGGCTGTTGCACAGGTTGAAAAAGCAATTGAGAATGAAGAATTTCTTAAGAATGTGACAGGTAAAATACCTCTCCATGGTTTTGTAAAGGGCACGCTTTTCATACTGCTACCTCTCAATTGCGCGCTTATATTTTGGGTCTTTGGGCAAATAGTGGTAAAGAACTTAAGCGCAATTATTGCTGCATTGATTGCCAAGACACAGAGAGCTTAAAATAGCTTTCTGCAAGAATAATCATTATGACCCCGTGGTGTAGGGGATAGCATAACAGCTTGCGGAGAGCCACTTTTATATTGCAAATAGCTGTTGACCCGGGTTCGAATCCCGGCGGGGTCATCCCAATTATTTGCATTCATCTGACAAATACAAGTTTTCTCTTCGGTA
>JAGHBI010000028.1 GCA_021161055.1 Candidatus Iainarchaeum sp.
GCAGAAATTCGAGCAGAGTGATTTAATGAAGGTCATTTTAGACACCAATGTTATGATCTCTGCAATGTTCTGGAAAGGAAATGAATTTGGGTTGTTAAAACACATTTTAGAGGGGAAAATTGCAGCATATACAAGTATGGAAATATTAAAAGAATTAAAACTCGTTCTTGAGCGAAAATTCCAAAATAAAATTGGAAAAGAAGAGATTAAGAATGCTCTGCTGGATTGGTGTTTAATTACCCGCATTGTTGTGCCCAAAGAAAAGATTACAATAATTAGAGATGACCCAGCAGATAACAAGGTTTTAGAATGTGCAATAGCCGCTGGCGCAGAGTTTATCATAACTGGGGATAAGCATCTGCTGAAGTTGAAGAAATTTAGAGGAATTTCAATTATAACTGCGAAGGAATTCTTACAGAAATTATAAAGACAGCTACTGCTTTACCGCAACCACGCACATATTTTCCTGCAGGCATTGTGGCAGAAATCTATGCAAAAGCTTTCTTAGGAAGAAAAATTGCTTGTGCCTTGAACCAGAGCTGCTTTCTTCAGTATATGGGAAGCAGGTAAACTTAACAACCTTGAAATTATTCTTTTCAAGGAGTTTGAAGAGCTCTTCGCGCGAGAAAAGGGTAAAATGCAAAGGAGCTTCATACGAATGGAAGAGCCTATTTATCAGGCTTTTTCTGTTCGGTGTTGTGATTATTAGCTTGCCAGCATCTTTAAGTATGCGTTCGGCTTCCTTCACAAAAAGCTCTGGCTTTTTCAGATGTTCCACGAGTTCGCCAGCAATAACGCAATCAAATACTGAATCCTTAAAGGGCATGCGCTCAGCGCTTGCTTTAACGTAATTTCCCTTGTATTTTTTATCAATAACAATATCGATGCCAAAAATCTGCTCTGAAGAAAATTTTTCCCTAATCTTATCATGCAAAGAACATGCATTGAACCCAACATCGAGTAGCTTGCCATTAGCATTGGCAAGAATGAAAGATACACGGTCCATATAAAGCAAGGTTTGCACCAAAATGTATTTATTGCTTAAAGCACAGCTTTACTTTTTGAACAAGAATCCGAATAAAGGTTTCTTCGGTTTGGCATGTTTCCTTCTCACCGCTTTCTTTCTCTTTGCTTTTCTCTTGGGTTTCTTTGGCTCCTTGGGCTTTGCGTGCTCTTCTTTGGGCTCTTCCTCCTTAACACCGGGGCGTTCTTTTTTGGGCCTTTTGGTGGTATACAGCTTGCCAAAAAGCCATGTATCGTGCCTCTTGAACCACTTCGCTGCAAGCGAACCATCCTTGGCAAAGAACACTAAAGTGGAATCGCGCTCCTTTATGGAATAATCGCTTGCTTCGTAGTTGCACGGAAACGTTGCTGTTGAAAGTGGAATATCTGAGTTTGCAGGCAATAATTCGGTCAGATACTCGAATGCAAACGCATTCCAGCACGGACAAGGCAGAACATCCTGCCAGTGCGTGCGTTTAGACTTCATAGTCTTGGTCTTATCAAGCACATTACAGAAGCTATTGAATGAAGGCAAAGCACCATTGCCATATTGCTTTGCATACACAGCTGCGAGCACATTATCAGCAATATCAAATTTGAGCTTAAAGCCTGAAAACTGCTTCAATACGGAGGCAATAACAGCGCTCTGCGCTATGTAGAGAGGAAACTTCAGGAAGAAATCACCATGGTAGCCGTAGTAAAAGAGATTTTCTTTTGGGTGAACATTCTTTGCAATGAAACCTGCGGCATCCTTTATTCTGTCGAATATAGCTTCATCTTTCTTGTGTTTATAAAGCTCCATAAGCCCTTTTATTGTAAGTGCACATTGAAATAATGGAGCAAACTCGTCCTTTTCATCGAGGGTAAAGCAACCATCCTTGTATTGCCAGCGCAGTATCTGCTTGCTTGCAGGAATGCAGTATTCTCCAATTAGGGATTCGTTTTGAATGAGTTTTGCATACTCCAAAAGAGCCCTTATTGTGGTGCTCGCAGAACTGAGGTTGAAAACCCTTTCATCATAGCTGAATTCAAGGAATGTTCTTTTGGAGTCCCAGCAGCGCGCTATAATAAACCTCTCAATATTGTTCTTTGCAACATTGAAGAACCTCGTGTAGTTTACGTTTTGTTTTTTGAGTACATTGCAGAGCCTTGCCAACGCGAGGGTTGCATAGGCATTGCCAAAAAGCGTGGTGTAGGCTTCACTGCTAGCAGGTTTGTGCTCAAAGCACGAATTGTAGAAGAAGTTTGTTTCCCATATATAATTGGCAAGCAACCATTCTGCCTCTTTCATCGCTTGCTCAAGGTATTTTTGCTGCTGGGTTTTTTCAAACAGATTTAAGTGGCCTAAAAGCAAAGTTGCCTGCGAAACACAATCGGGAGCGATAACAGCAAGCTGCACATGCCTTGGGTCAACAATAAAACCATGCAGACCATGCGCCAGATCCAGCCATGAATCGAGATAAAACTCAAGGTTTGCAACCACTTGTTTAAGGCTCGGCATAAGAAATCCTACAATAGAGAGTTAAAGTTTTTTTAATTATAACGCTCTTCTAAGCGAATTTTCATTTTACAGTATAAAACTGCGAAGCGAAAAGAATAAATATCAGTAAATACTAATTTTAAAAGATTTAGGAGGGAGCGAGGTGCCGAAAAAGAAAATTTATCTAATTGCGGGTCTATTTATGGTTTTATTCGCAACATTAGCGTCTGCAGCATATATTACATTGCAGGCGGATGGATTTCCTTTCACTGTTAATGAAAACATTTTATTTCACGGGGATTTGAATGGAAACAATATTGATGTGAATTTCTGGATTGTGGATTCTGACGGTAATGTGGAATATTCAAGCCATCTCAGGGACAGAAACGGAAGCTTTTCAGTAACCTATGCTCCCTCTGCAGAAGGAGATTATAATGCCTATGCTCGCGACCTGAATAATGAAATACAGGCAGTGCTTCCGTTTAAAGTGAGTGAAATTGCAAGCGTTACTATAAATTATGATACTGCAAGCCCGCCATTTGATTCTTCTGATTTGAAGAGGATTTATGTTACATTTACCGCTTACGATGTGAATGGAAATGCACTTGCAAGCAAAGACATCAATGTAGAACTTATTAGAGCAATTGATGCATATACATTGGATACAAACAGTGGAACAACAAGTACTGATGGCAATGTTCAGTTGAGCTTTGATCTGAATGGTTTGCAGGCAGGCGATTATTATTTCTCTGTAAATGAGGGCTTAGCGGTATTTCCGTTTTCAATCTATTCATTCAGAGTATACCCTTACCTTTTGGACCCGGATACGAACAATCCGCAAAGCACATTTGCACCAGACTCTAATGCATACCTTATCGTTGAGGTTAAGAACTATGCTGACACAAATTATCTCAGCGGTGCAGCGGTTGTGGCAAAAATCTATGACTCTGACAACAACCCAATCAGAACCTACAACCTTTCAGGCTCTGGTTCTTATATGGGCATTATTACAATGCCTCACAACACCGGCAACTACCGCATAGATATAAATGTGGCGTATGGAAACCACACCCAAATACTGAAACTGGACTTTTCCGTGCAGCAATACAAAATGGAAATATTCGGCGCAGGGCTCGGCGGTGCTAGAGAAAAAGAAAAGATGCCTGCTGTTTTCCCAACTGCAAGCGAAGCCCGCCTGGAATTACATTTCGTGCAGCTTGGAGCTTCTCCGTTAGCAGGAACAACATTGCAGAGCGTATGCAATAATGGTACAAAGAACGACCATAATTTCATACTCTACTATAAAAGAGCCGGCGAAACAAATTGGGAGCAGATACTTAACGAGCAGGATATAAATGTTGAAGCCCGCAGCAGCTACTGTGAATTAACATTCAGGACTCCAAGCGCCGCTTCACCTTATTTCATAATGGTTAAAGGTGTTGATCTAAATATTAATGGAAATACAGTAACACTCACAGCCAAAACAATGATAACTGTGCAGGATTATATGGTTTTCTTGGAGCCTGTAGATCCGAATTCATGTGATACTACTGCTAGCGATGTTGCATCAACATGCGGCTTCAAGTTTTCATTCTCCCAGGGCGAGCAGATCGGTCTAAGACCGGATATAATCGACTTGAAACAGCAAGGAGGCATAGTTGAAATTGGCAAAGTTAGCGGTGCTCATGTATTCCATGCGGGCTCTGAAACCGTTTTAACCGCGCCGGCAGATGTTAATTATAGAACAGATCTGAACATCTTGGTAATAAACCCTTCAGGACCAAACGTAGGCAATTTAAGCGGAGGCTTCTATGTTGGTGGCTTTACAGTTGATGTGAATAAAGATGGCAACACCGTTCAGCAGAATGTTACAGCGTTCGGCTTCTTCAGCCTGAAGGTTCTAACCGTAACCACGCAGCTTGTTGATGAGAATGGCAACGCTCTGCAAACAAAGGGTCCGCCTATTTACTCCAGCGATGCAAACATAAATATAAAAGTTACAGTGAAAAGCTCTGACGGCACTACAGCAATCCAAGGTGCGGTTGTAAGCGTTAGCAGGCTCATAAACTTCGAAACAAGGCAGTTTTTCCCGGTCGATAATATAGATTCCAATACAACAAACTCAAGTGGGGTAACGATAATCAAAATCGATAAGAACAGATTGGGCCTTACATCAGGCGAATACGAGGTTGAGCTCGATATAAATGCACCGACAGTAAAC
>JAGHBI010000079.1 GCA_021161055.1 Candidatus Iainarchaeum sp.
GCACAGTACATCATAAATGAATATAAGTAATGGAATATTTATGAGCTGTGGCAGAAATATTGAAACCATTGGTAATAATATAAGGGACATCATCGGCAGCATTACGCCGATTGAAACAAGGTTCTTTGCCTGGTTTGAAAGCTTTTCTGTGGAACGCTTGCCGAGGGTATAGTAGCTCTGTATTATTGTTCTTATTCCTTCCCTAAGCATGCTTTCTCTTTCACTCAATGGTGCCAAGGCAGCCGTTTGCAGAACGGTTAGGCCTTTCACAAAATCCGGGTTTATTTCCATCCACACAGGGATGTAATCCTCAAACGCTTCACCAAGGGTTTTATACTGCTTTGTTTCAAGTTTCTTCACAATATCCCTGAACTGCTTGCCAAGCACTCCTGTTAAGCCCTTTGATGTTTCAACAAACGCAAACTCCATGCTTGTGTTAAGGCTTATGTAATTTGCCATTTCCAGTAAGGCCTGAAGCATTTCTTCCTTCTGCTTCATTATTCCCTGTGTATAACAAATACTTGCACCGTAAAGGTATGAGGATATCGCAAGCAGAAATGCAAGGAAGAAAAAACAATAGCTGAGCAGTGTAAAGAGCCCGGAATAAAGAGTACCTGGCATGAGATAAAAGAGCAAATAAAAGAGCAGACCTATAAGAGTGGGCACTATGAACCAGATGAAAACACCTGAAAGAAACTCTGCAGAATTGTAGGGAAATTCCACCTGTTTGAATCTTTTTTCAAGGAAAGCAACCTTTGGAAATATCGTTATTTTTCTTCCCGTTTCATAGACAAAATCGAAATACATCGCTAGCCCCTAACACTACTTCAATAACAGCTGCAGTCTTCTTTCAAATTCCTCTTTAAACTTATTTTCAGCCTCTTCGCTCTGCAAAGGCTTTATGCTCTCGAAGAGCTCTGCAAACCATTTGTTTGCTTTGATTGTATAAGGCCCTTCAAGCTTCTCTTTGAATATTGAAAGTGTTTCAACAAATCGTTCCTTTGCCCATGCTCTAAGCGTTATATCCTTCCACACCTTCTCAAAGCTATCGTACTCTGTGCTCGTTTCCATTATGTTTTGAATCGTTATCGACTGACCTTCAAGGAGCGCCTTCGTTGGCACGAGAGAATCCTGCTTCTTATCATAAACCATAAGCTCTCTAAACTGAGGTTCATCCTGCCATTCTTTAAGCACCTCAACAACCCGCGTAACCCTTCTCACATGATACAGGCCTGTTGGCGACTTTATTTGCTTTACAATTATTATGAGGTCTGTCACCTTGAACGAGCCTTTAGGCACACCGAGGTCGTTTACCACGCGATCGAACACACCGTAAGGATTATCAGCGTGTATTGTGCCTGCAACGGTATTTGCCATCGCACCAACTCGCATAGCTTCATATAGTACGCGAGCTTCCTTTGAGCGAACCTCACCAATAATGAGGCATGAGTTGCCTAACCTTAGGCATGTTTTCAGGCCTTTTTCAAATGGAATCTCAAGACCTTCTGGCGAGAGCGCGGACCTGACCTTAAATGAGAGTATATCATAGCCGTATTCCTTATAGAAATTCACCGGAAGCTCCTGCGTATCTTCAATTGTTATTATTCGGTATTTTGGAAGAATCTCAAGCACAGAGGCGCCAAGCAATGATGTTTTGCCCGAGCCTCTCGGTCCTGCAACCAGGAATGTTCTGCCCTGTGTAATCATGAATGACATAAGGCCTGCAAACAATGGATTTATCGTTCTGTTTGCTATGAAAAGTGGATAGGTCCATGGCTTTTCTCTGTGTCTGCGTATTGAATAGCCTATGCCATGGATTGAGAATGGCTGCACAACGGCAGCAACCCTTGCTCTTTGGTTTTCTATCGTTAATTCTGCATCGAGCTGGGGCTGCGCTTTGTTCAAAGGTCTGCCTGAATTTATTTTGAGATATGTTGCGAGGTAGTTCAGAAAGTCTATGGATGGATACAGGTTTGTTCTGCATTCATCAAAGTCCTCATGCACAATTCTAAAAGGGCTCTGAAATTCTGGCGGGTTGATGTTGATTTCTTGTATCTTGGGATCGCTCATTAAGTAGTCTAGAATGCCATGCTGTTTTATCCACCTTATCAATAACGGATTCTTTAGTTCGTTGCTTTCATATTCCTTATAAAGAGCAAGCAGCTGGTCCATATTCGGTTCGAGGTGCGGGATGCTTATTGCATACGTTGGTTCGAGGTTTTCTTCTTCCTGAACAATCTTTACATTTGCATCCTTTATGTTGTAAGATTTGAGCACTTTTCCTCTTACAGGCTTTATGAGGCAATCAACAAAGAAGGGATAAATTACGTAGGAATCATCCTTTAGGTAGTGCTGTTTTGTGAATATCTTGTTTTTGTAAACTATGAGCTCGAGGTCCTTTGTAGGCTTTATGCAATGCCTGCACATAGGAAAACTTATATCGCCCAGGCCTATGCAATCGCTACAATCTCTGATAACATACTTCATAGCTTAGCCCCCTGCTGCTGTTCGAAACCCTCCTCAAAAAGTTTTACATAGCGTTTGGCTTCAGCTAACCTGTTTTTCAGCAACAGATCTGCGCTTTCACCAGCTATGCTTTCAATTCTTCGCACGCGATTTGCGATGTTTTCCAGGTCGCGCATTAAAGACTCGAACAGCTCTGGAGCGCGAATCAATGCTAATTTGCCGAATGCTCTTTCCACTTCAATTATCTGATCTCGAACTGCAGCATATCTTTGCAGTATTTCCTCTGATAGTACGCCTTTCTTCAGTTCGGCTGTTGAAGCCTCAAGCTCATCAACAGAGCTCATAACGAGGTTTGCTCTCGAAGCCAGAATCTCTGCTCTTTTATTCAGCTCGTTGACCTTTGTTTCAACCTCGAGCGAAGAGTATGCTGTGCCGGCAAGAATCGCGTTTATAAGCTTATTGAGCTTGGCGCGCTGAACCATTATTTGAGCACTTATATAGCGATACTTCTCAAGAACCATCAAGTCTCCTTTAAACTTGAAGTACTCAAAATCACCCAGCTCGGGATTAAAAAGCTTGGCTTTTTGCTTTATGTAGGCCATTTTATTCACGCGCCTTTCCGTTTATTTTCTTTTGAAGAAATTTACCATTCTCTGTAAAAAGCCTTGCTTTGGTTCTTGCGGCCTCATCACAGCAGGCTGTGGAAATTGTGGCACTCTTTGCACAGCTGCGGCCTCTTCAAGATTGCTGGCTTTGAATAGTTCCTCTATCCTTTTAACCCTCTTATTGAGCTCATCAACAACTTTCACGAGCTCAACCATGACCTTCGTTGATTTGGAGCTCATAAGCTTTTCCTGCAAGGCCTCTATGTTCTTTATCCTTGCTTCCAGCGCCTGAACTTGCTTCTCCGAAATTCCTTCCTGTAAAAGACTTTTCAGCATCTCCTGATCTTTTCTTATAGCACCTATTTTTTCTATAGTAAGCTCAAGCTTTGCTTCAAGTTCATCAATGTTTTGTTCA
>JAGHBI010000093.1 GCA_021161055.1 Candidatus Iainarchaeum sp.
CTATTATATCATCGAACTTGTTCTTTGTTTTCATGGCAAGAGTGCGCATGTGGTGCTTGAAAATAAATACAACCAATCTGCCTGCAAGGAAAAACACTACAATAGCAAGCAAAAATAGTACATAATCGCCGATGCTTGAGCCAAACAACTGCTGTGCAAATATTCCTTCGCGCAAAAAGGAGAGCAAATCTGCGAGCGAAGCAACATAATTTTCAAAAGCCATCTGGAATCCCTATATAAGCCTTAAGTAAATATATTAAAAAGAATATAGATATAGGAAAGAGCAAACAAGGGTGAACTCAAAGCGAGCAAACAATCTTGATTGCGGATTTTTAGGTAAGATTTAAAATGGTTTCCTTTAATAAAAAATAAAGTAGGAAAATTGCTTAGCTATGGGTTTGGCCGATTTTTGAAGATAAAACCTGCAGGTGCACGAGGCAGGCGATATTGTGGAAGAGAAAAGGCACTTTTTGGTTCCAAAGCACTCAATCGTGCCGAAAGAGAAGGAAGAGGAAATTCTAAGAAAGCTCCATGCAACAAAGGATGAATTGCCAGTAATTCTGCGCTCAGACCCTGCCATAAAAAAACTTAAACCGAATATAGGCGACATTATAGAAATAGAGCGCAATTCCCCAGTAGCTGGAAAGAGCAAATACTATAGAGTTGTAAGGTGAGTTTATGGATACCTGGCCCCTCATAGAATCTTACTTCCGCAATAAAAGCATTGCGGAGCAGGATATAAAAAGTTTTAACCAATTTGTGGATGAAAAGCTTAGGCAGATAGTGAGAGAAAATCAGGTTATTGTTCCAAAGATTGAGGAAGTGAGGGTTGAGATCGATAATATTCAGGTTTTAAAGCCACGCATCATTGAAGCAGATGGCTCACCGAGAACGGAGTTCTTTCCGATGGAAGCCCGCATACGGAATATGACCTATGCAGGGCCCATTTATCTCGATATGAAACTATTTCGCAGGGATATAGAGCAGGATGTGAAAACCGCTTACGTTGGTGATCTGCCAATAATGCTCAAATCGAAGAAATGCTGGCTTTATGGGAAAAGCGAGGAGGAGCTCATAGAGGCTGGCGAAGACCCAGCAGACTTCGGCGGCTATTTCATTATAAATGGTTCGGAAAAAGCATTGATGACGCAGGAGGTTTTGTGCTCTGACAGGGTGATGGTTTCCGAGAAGAATGCTGCTGGCGATGTTGTTGTTGAGGTGATAAGCACAAGTGGAGCGTTCAAGGGTAGAGTGCGTATAACAAGAAAGGCGAATGGTATGCTTTACGTTACCTTCCCAAGCTCACCAAAGAAGCTAAAGCTCTTCACACTTCTTAAGGCCCTTGGTATGGACACTCTTGAGGAAATAAGGTCTGCATTCACTTACGGTGAAGCAGAAGTAGAAAACGATGTGCTTCTTAACTGGGAGAACACAGAAATAATGAGCGAAAAAGAAGCGCTGGACAAGATAGGTAAGAGCGTTGCTCCGGGGCAGATAATAGACTATAGGCTTAGAAGAGCTCAGGAAGTAATTGACGGTTTCTTGCTGCCACATATCGGGCAAAGCAAGGCGGATCGCTTAGCTAAAGCGTTCTATTTGGGTATGATGGCTTCTAAAGCGATTGAAACCGCATATAACCTAAGGGAAGAGGATGACAAGGATCATTATGCTAATAAGCGCTTGGAGCTCTCAGGAAAGCTTATGGAACATCTCTTCAGGTATGCGTTCAAGTATTTCATAAAGGACCTTAAGTTCCAGATTGACAGAACCGTAACAAGGCGCAGGAAGCTCAATATCAGCACCATTGTAAGGCCAGATGCAATAACAGAACGCATAAGGTTTGCGATGGCAACTGGCAACTGGATTGGCAGAAGCACAGGTGTGAGCAAATTCATGGATAGGGTGAATTATCTCAGCCCGCTTACAGATATAAGAAAGGTAAAGAGCCCTCTTAATAAGAACCGCGAGCTTTATGAAGCGAGGGATGTTCATGGTACGCATTGGGGCAGGTTCTGCCCGATAGAAACACCGGATGGTCCGCAATGTGGCCTCGTGAAGAATCTTGCGCTGCTTGCCCGCGTAACAACAGAGGTTGAGGAGCAGCCTATTGAAAAGTTCCTGAAAGAAAAAGGCGTGAGGTTGGAGTAATATGGCCAAAGGAAAAGCCAAGGTTTATATAAATGGTAAATTAATAGGTTTCCATCCAAACCCGGAAGTGCTCACAAAGGAGCTCGTAAAGGCAAGGCGCAGTAGCATTATAGATTCTCAAATAAACGTAGCTTACAACAAGCACACAAATGAAGTATACATAAGCACAGATTCTGGGCGCGTACAGAGGCCACTAATAGTTGTTGAAAACGGCAAGCCAAAGCTCACAGAAGAACATATTGAAAAGGTAAAGAAAGGTGAGCTTTCCTGGGAAGACCTTGTTGAGCAGGGGATTATAGAATACCTTGATGCTGAAGAGGAAGAAAATGCATTCATTGCTGAACGTATAGAGGATCTTACCCCAGAACATACACATCTCGAAATAAATCCCGTGGGAATTCTGAGCATAATAACGAGTATGATTCCGTTCCTGAGCCACAATCTGAGCGGTAAAGCCTTGCATGGAGCAAAGATGTTTAAGCAAGCAGCAGGTTTAGGTCAGCTTAACTTCCGAATGCGTACAGATACTGAAAGCTATCTGCTTCATTATCCACAAAAAGCGCTTGTAAAAACAAAAACGATGGACCTAATAAAAGTTGATGAGAGGCCTCAAATTCAAAACTTCGTTGTGGCAATAATGCCCTATTACGGCTTCAACACTCTCGATGCTGTTGTAATAAACAAGGGCGCTATCGATAGATGCTTAGGTAGGCTTTCATACTTTAGGGTTTATGAATCAACACAGACGCGTTATCCAGGCGGGCAGCGCGATAAATTTGAAGTACCTGATGAGGAAACTGTTGGCTATCTTGGTGATGAAGCATATAATGTGCTTGGCGAGGACGGCCTGGCAGAGGTAGAGGCCTATGTTAAAGGCAAGCAGGTTGTTATAGGCAAAACCTCCCCACCAAGATTTTTGGAGGAAATAGCAGAGTTTGGCGTTGTGCGAGAGCGCCGCAGGGAAGCTTCAGTTACTGTGCGCAAAGGCATGGATGGCTATGTAGATCGTGTGATAATTACTGAGGGGTTGCAAGGCGATATTATTGCAAAGGTGAAGGTGAGAAGTGATCGTATTCCAGAAGTGGGCGACAAGTTTTCCTCAAGGCACGGGCAGAAAGGAGTTGTTGGAGCGATAGTTGCAGAGGAAGATATGCCATTCACGCCAGCAGGCATAAGGCCGGACCTTATACTTAATCCGCATTCGATTCCAAGCAGAATGACTATTGGGCACTTGCTTGAAATGCTTGCAGGCAAGGCAGCATGCATGAAAGGTGAAACCATAGATGCAACGCCGTTTAACGATATTGAGCAAGCGGATATTGAGAAGATTCTTCTAGAGCATGGATTGAGGCCTGATGGTATGGAAACATTTTATGATGGCATTAGTGGAAATCGCATAGAAGGCAAAATATTCACTGGTGTTATCGCATACAGAAGGCTCTATCACATGGTTGCGCATAAGATACAGGCAAGGGCAAGAGGGCCTGTGCAGATACTGACAAGGCAGCCAACTGAAGGCAAGGAAAAGGAAGGCGGCTTGCGTTTCGGTGAGATGGAAGGTGAAACGCTCATAGGGCACGGCGCGAGCATGCTTCTGCAAGAAAAGATTGTTGAAGATTCAGATAAGACTATTGAATACGTATGCGAGAAATGCGGTGTGATTGCGATAAACGACAGAATAAGGAACAAGAAATACTGCCCGGTGTGCAAGAGCTCGAAGGTATATGCTGTAGAGATGAGCTATGCATTTAAACTCCTGCTGGATGAGCTTAAGGCATTGGGCATCTACCCCAAGCTAAATCTTGTGGACAAGGCGTAGGTGTTTGAAAAATGCTTCAGAAAAAGATAGGTTCCATAGATTTTAGGGTTTTGAATCCCGATATAATAAGAAAGATGAGCGCCATAGAGATAAAAACCGCTGAGACTTATGACAAAGACGGCTATCCTATGGAAGAAGGTCTTATGGACCCGCACCTTGGCGTTATAAATCCTGGTCTGCGCTGCAAAACTTGCGGACAAACGATGAAGCATTGTCCAGGACACTTTGGCTCACTGGAGCTGGTAAGACCTGTAATACATGTGAAATTTGCAAGGAAGATTGAAGAGATACTTCAGGTTACATGCCAGAAGTGCGGCAGAATAGTAATGCCTGAGGAGCAGCTTAAAAACATAGAAAAGGAGCTTGCAAAGGGCTGGGAAGAAGCTTACAAGAAGATTAAGGCGAAGGTCAAAAAAGTATCGAAATGTCCACATTGCGGAGCACCAAGAGAAAAGCTTATTGTTGATAAACCGACAAATTTCTCTCTGGGAAAAAGGCGCATCTACCCCACTGAAATAAGGGAATGGCTTGAAAAAATTCCAAACGAAGAACTCAAGTTTTTCGGGCTTGACCCAGAGCTCGTGAGACCGGAATGGTTTGTGCTCACAGTACTTCCGATTCCGCCAATAAATATAAGACCTTCCATAACGCTTGAAAGTGGCCTGAAATCCGAGGATGACCTAACGCATAAACTTGTTGATATAATAAGAATAAATGAGAGGCTTAAGGAGAACATCGAAGCGGGAGCACCGCAGCTCATAATTGAGGACCTTTGGGATTTGCTCCAGTATCACGTAACAACCTATTTCGATAATCAGACTGCTGGAGTGCCACCAGCAAAGCATCGCTCAGGAAGGCCTTTGCAAACACTGAGCGATAGGCTTAAGGGCAAGAGGGGTCGTTTCAGGTATAATCTTACAGGAAAGCGCGTAAACTTTGCAGCGCGCTCAACAATAACACCGGATCCTTATATATCCATAAACGAGGTTGGTGTTCCAAAAGACATAGCAGATGAGCTAACGGTGCAGGAAAATGTAACAGCCTGGAATAAGGCGCGCATCAAAGAGCTGATAAAGCAGGATAGGGTTGTTTCAGTATTGAGGCCTGATGGGATAAGAAAGCGCATTACAGATGAAAACAAACAGGATGTAATAAAGGAAATCGATGTTGGTTATGTTGTTGAACGCAAGCTTCAGAACGGCGACGTTGTGTTATTCAACAGACAGCCCTCTTTGCATCGCATATCCATGATGGCGCATCTTGTAAGGGTAATGCCCGAGAAAACGCTCAAAATAAACCCTATAGTTTGCAAACCTTACAACGCTGACTTCGACGGCGACGAGATGAACATCCATGTGCCGCAAACGCCAGAAGGGCAGGCAGAAGCTCGCGAACTCATGCTTGTGGAAAAACATGTGATAAGCCCGCGCTATGGTGCACCTATAGTAGTGCTTGATGAAGATGGCATAAGCGGTGCTTTTATACTTACACTGGACCAGATGGAATTCGATAAAG
>JAGHBI010000071.1 GCA_021161055.1 Candidatus Iainarchaeum sp.
ATTTATTAAGCTAACGCTTCTTCGCTGCTTTTAATGTTATTTTAGTTCGACTAATGATATCCTACAGCCACACTAATCGATATATTATTGTGGAACCTTTCAGAGTTCCATTCTGGCTCTGAGTTTTTTCAGCGCTTTGTCTATATGCACGCAGTCAACAGAACCAGGCTTGTAGCTCTTTTTTATTTCCTCCAGCTGGGAGTAAATACTTCTAATCTGCTCTTTATCCATAACACCTGCAAGGCTTCCTATCCCATCAAATGCGATTGTTCTTAAAGGTCTTTCGTGCTCTGCTGAATGCTTTCTGATTATCTGTAAAAGGAGCTCTGCACCTTTGCCATAGTGTATTCCCACGATGGCTTGCGCGACATAGCGCAATATTTCTGGATCTTTTTCAACTTTAATTATATCCCTAAATATTCTGCAGGCTTCCCGCTGCAGTTCTGGAGTTCTGCTTACTTTACCAATCTCGTAAATGGCACTTATCCTCTGCCCCCTTGTTTTGCCCTTTTTTGCAAACAGTTCCAGATTTCTAAGTCTTGCAGCCTTACCTGGATTCGCTTGGCGACGTGGTTTATGTTGCAAAACAGGCTTTTTCCGCTTTTTCATCGGTGCTTTCCTGGCAACCATTTTAATCATCTCACATACGAACAGATACAACAGCTATACTTATTAAAAGAAATTAACTTATTAATAATTTTAACTGGAATAGGTTGCTGTCAAGTTATTTGGGTTTTGGATACTTCACATCTCTAATTTTAAAAATACGGGCATTTGGTGCATGCAAAATTTCCTTAGCCCTACTAACTTGACATTACCCTGGAATAGGTTGCTAGTTATCGGCCCTTTCCCCAGCCTCTTTTTCCCTTCCTAAGAAGCCTTTTTATCTGCCTCAATCTCTTGCGCGCCTCGCCGTAACGTTCTTTAAATTCTGCCTCCCCTATGTGCCTTTTGAAATACTCCCGCTTTAGCTTCCTCATTAGTGCCTGGAGCTTTGATGCTTCAAGCTCAAGTTCCTTTCTGACCTTTTTCTTTTCAAGGGTTGATTTCAGAATATAGCACAGCACAAATGCAGCACTGGCTATAGCCAAAAGAATGAGTGCAATCTCGCTTGCACCCAATCCACTCACAAGCTTCACGTATATATATTTCTCGAATTGGAAAGGTCTTTCCACTGTAAGTTTTATCACATGTTCACCGAAATCTATTGGTTTTGCAAGCTCTGCAACATACAAATTCCCTTTCTTTTCAAGAGTTATTGCAAACCCATTTTCATCTATATAAAGCCATCCTGCAAGCTTTTCTGCGGAAGGTCTTGTGTTGTCAGGATACCTCACATCAACTTCCATATGGTCAATGGGTCTGCTTGCTATATTTATCCCCTCTTTCGGTATTATGAACTCTGCAATTATACCTGAACCTATGAGAAGGGTGACTCTTTCAATGTCTTCCGGTTCTTCGTCCTTATATCTGGTTTTCGCTCTCACCTCGCATTCCACTGATGTTTTATTGTAATTTTCAGGCACCGTAAAACTGAAACTGTATGTGTCACTTTTCTCATCATATAATGCCATCCCCCCAAAGCCATCACATTTAACACTCACATCACCGCGAAGCCCTTTAGTGGATTCTATTTTGCTTACAATCGTTACGATTTCACCCTCTACAAACACTTTCCTTTTAGGTCCAATGACTATGAGGTCGAATTCTGGATTGTTTTTACTCAGGGGAATCTTTATTTTTGTATTCAGCACGTTGCCATATATATCCCTACCTTCAAGCCTTAGTGCTAAGCCGTTTTCGATATCCTCTTCTGTCACAATATGATTTATATTGAGAAATGCTGGATAGCCAGCCAGTGTAATGTTAATCCTCTTTCTATAATGTTTTCCTTCAAGATAGCCTATAAGGTACAGCATCTTTGTGGGAAGCGCTTTTTGCCCAAGTACGAATTCAACCCTGTACAGGGAAAGCCTTGAGCCCATATAATACTTGCGGTTTGTAAAAGGATTGTGAGAAAGGCTTATGGGTAATGGTTTGAAGTTTATAGGAAGGTAGCTTGTTATTTCCACAGTGCGCCCTGCAATATTTCCAGATGCTTTAATCGCTATCAATTCATAGTTATCCACTTTGAGTTTTGGTTCATATGTAATCACGAGCCAGTTGCCAACAAACTCCGCCCAGATTGGTAAGCCATTTATATACAGTGCATGGTATGGGATGTTGTGTGCATCAATAATGTTATTATTCGCATCCAGAAACGCTATCTTGAACCTTATTTTTTCATCCTTTGAAAGCAGTGTGCCTGGGCTGGGCTCTATAAGCTTTGCCTTAAAAACCGCACGCTTGACGATTACTGTGGTTTCAGCTTTTCCATATACCGCGCCGCTGCTCTTATCCCTAACAGTTACACGCAGGGTATACTCCTTCTTAGGCACATCTTCATCAATATAATATGTGTGATATGCTATAGGATCGGATGTTATTTCTAGCTTCGTTCCATCACCATAATCCCATTCATACTCAAACGTTGTTTTTGAGTAGTCCAAAGCAAGCTCAAATTTGAATGCATCGCCTTCATATTGCACTTTCGTTTGCGGTGTTACCTTTATCTCTTCTATCCGTGGTTCTGCTGTTTTTGCAGGTTCCTCCTCCCCTTCAAACCATTGTTCAGATTCTTCTTCAGGGTAAAAAGGCTGTCCCACCTCGATGATTTCGCTTCCAGTTTCTTTCGCTTTCTCGCTACTAAGCGTTGTGAATGAGCCATGCTCGCTCACAGATAAGAACTCTTTGTAACATAATATTTTGAATCCGTAAGACGTGTTCTCTTCAAGCCCCTCTACTGCAACGCTGTGCATAACAGCATCTTCGGAAACACGGATACTTTCAGCTTCTTCTGCAGATTCCCAGAAATAGAGCTCACAGGTTGCTTTGATGTTTGTTTCCCACGAAATCTCTGCATAGGTGTCGCTCGCAATAACACTCAAATTTTTTATTTCCAGTTCCTCTGCAGGTTTTTCATCTGTGGTGAACGTATATATATCGCTTTCAGCAGTTTTACCATCTTCAGTGGAGGAAAACACTTTGTAATAATATGTGGTGCCAGCTTCAAGTCCCTGCAACAGCACAGCATGCGTAATGCCTGCTTCACCATAAGCAGCATTCTCTAGGCTCTGTGTTTTACTGTAATACACAAATGAGCTTGCCCCCCTGCTTGTTGTCCATGTTATTTCCACAGTATCAAAGCCCTTAACATCAGCATTGGGACCGGAAGTTATTTCTAAGGGTTGTTCTTCCTGAACACCCTCAATGCAGAAGTACCTTTCCCTCACTTCTTCCTCATTCCCAGCATTGTCTATGGAGTAGTATTTTATGGAATAACATCCTTCTTCAGCGATTTCTATTTCATCCGAAAATTCCTGCCATGGGCCATTATTTATACTGTACTTTGTAACAGAGCACCCAGAGTTGTATTTGGGCCTATCCTTGCACGAAAACGAAATGCATGCTTCATCAAACACCGTGCCTTCAGGGCCGTTGTAGGTGGTTTCAGGTGCTTTATTGTCAATCCTTACAATCACCCGCTGAATAGGCTCTCGATTCCCTGCCTTATCCTCAGAGCGGTAGAATAAAGCTGCCAGGTGCTCCACCTTCACATCAAGCTTTGTGCGGTGGGAGTTTTTGAGTTTCTCCTCGATTGTTTGAATAATGCTTTGTAATGTTTCAAATACCGGTGTTGAAATCAGCACATAGTGGATGCTTTTACATCCCGAACCGGAATCATAACATTTCAGATGCACAACAACAGGCCCCTGATGCCATTCTTCAAAGAATTTCTTTTCCGGTGTTATTATGGTTTCAGGTGCCTTTTCATCACTCTCCTTACATTCGCTGATATCAAACTCTTCCTCAGCAGTTGCTTCATTATCTCCTTTATCATGGCACTTAATCTTCACATGGATTATATTTTCATCTGGAATGCGAAACTTCTTCTTGAACGTTTTCTTTTTTCCACTCTCAACATGCTCAACACCCATCCTTTTATTTCTAATTCCCGCTTCGGGAACGGTAATCCTGCATCCTTTAATGTTGTGCTCCGTGCTTTCAACCTCCGCAAGAATTTTTATTTTGTCCCTGAGCCGCCCACGTGGGACACATTTGAACCACACATCCTTTATCACAATCACTTCCGTATCGCTATCACCGTTAGGAATGGGCGTGTTTGCACTTGCACCAGCACCCGCGCTCATAGCTGCGGCATTCATTATAAAAATAGTCAGAATAACGAACAGCAGCAGTACCAATATCATATCCGCCTTCTGCATATCACCAATATAAGTAATCCACAAATAAAAACCTTTTCCTATAGGAACCTCCAGCGATCAGGAAAACTACGTTTTCCCATACCTCTTTCTTTGTTTCTCTTACCCCTGAAATATTTTTTCTTTCTTTGGGGAAACTTACACCTTTCTTTCTAAAGAAAGGGGGAGTGC
>JAGHBI010000072.1 GCA_021161055.1 Candidatus Iainarchaeum sp.
CATGCGTTGGGAGTGAGCTCATACACTTTCCCGATGCTTCTTCAGTTGAGCTTGACTGCAGCAACTTCCACCTTTGCGATACCGCTTTAGATCCTAGCTGTAATTATATTGATGGAAGCTTTACAAAAAAGGCAAAGGTTTTGATTACAAAACAGTATGCGCTTGGGAAAGCGCTTATAAGGGTGCATCCACAGGAGCCCCATTAGGAGGCATAATGCATGATTGCAGAAAGGAAGGGGCAGTCTTCCTTTGAAATGGTTATAATTGCAGCAATAGTTGTTGTGCTAACATTCACGGCACTTTCATATATTCCACGGCTAGCAGCCAGCACAGGCGCTATCGGCATTTTAAAAGGAGAAATACTTGAAGAACTAAGCAGATACGATAGGTTCTATTTTGTAGAGAGCATCGATTCGCCAAGAGCAAACACTGCCCTAGGCCAGACAGAAATAGAGGTTTTTATCGGCGGCGAGGATGTGAACCCTATAAGGTCGCACATAGAAGAGATAAGCGCGGTTATTGAAGATGCCAATTTCTACGATAATGTTTCAATCGTTGTTCAGCAAGCAGCGCAATAGTTACTCTTTCTGTGTTGGTTTCACGAACCCATGCCTTGGCCTGTAGATTTCACCCTTTTTCTCGAGTTTGTTCAGCAATTCCTCTACCTTATCTCGAGTAAGTCCAAATTGTGATGCTTCACCCACTATTTCATCCACAGCTACTGGTTCAGCACCTTTTGATTTCTCCTTTATTATTGCGAGCACTCTCCTCATATTTTCGATCTGCGTATGTGTCTGTCCCGTCAGTATAAGGTCTATATCTATCTTGCCCGTTTCCGGGTCTGTAACAACGTCCTTGAGGGAGCGTTTCAGTAACCTTATTGCGCGCTCAGCATCCTGTTTCTCAACAACATTGCTGAGCCTTACTCTTGCGGAGGCTTCGCTCAACCTTACAAGACCTTCAAGCTGTCTGTGTGTTGCGGTATAGGAACCCTCTTCCTTGCCCTTCTCACGGAGCTTTACATAGAATTCGGAGAGCGTTTCCATGGCCTCCTTAGAAAGCACAGGGAATACATGCTGCCTCGCATAGGATATGTATTTGCGCAGCAAATCAGGTTCTATGGCCGGCTGTATAAAGCGCTTTATAGCCTCATCTTCCTTTTTGCTCAGGCGCTTTCCCTGCGTTTGCGCCTGTGATATCTTCTCACCTGCTTGGTGGGTTCTGAGTATGAAGTTCGCTATTTCTGTGTCCAGAGTCTTATCAAGAACATCCCTTATAAGGAAAAATAGATCAAAGCGTGAAATAAGCGTTGGCGGTAGATCTATCTGCTCTACCAATGGTTCATAGAGTTCAAACCTTGAAAACTTTGGATTTGCAGCTGCAAGAATGCTTGTGTCGGTCTTAAAGCGCGTTATTATGCCTGCTTTTGCAACACTCACAGTGCCTTGTTCCATCGCCTCATGCAATGCCACCCTTTCCTCAGCAGGCATCTTATCAAGCTCGTCAACCATCGCAATGCCACCGCTTGCCAGTACCAATGCGCCAGCTTTCAGGGTCCAGCTTCCTTCCCCGAATTCATCCTTGACTGCAGTAGCGGTCAGGCCAACACCTGTTGTTGTTTTACCGCCTACATAGATGCTTTTCGGGGCGATGGCATTAGCTGACATTAGGATCTGGCTCTTTGCGACGCCAGGGTCACCAACAAGCAGTATGTGTATATTCCCTCTAATCTGCTGGGTAGGCAGGGTTTTCTTCACGCCACCGAACAGCTGCAATACAATCGCTTCCTTAACATCCTCATGCCCATATATGTTCGGTGCAATGCTATTTATGAGCTTGTTGTAGATATCCGGATCTTTTGCAAGTTCCTTTATCTTCTTTTCTTCCTCTGGTGTTATCGTTATCTCCTCAAATTCACGCTGCGTTTGTTCCAGATAGATGCACTCTAGGTAGCGGCCGAATACCGGCTTTGCGCGCTTTGTAGGAGCCAACCTGAGTATGCCAACCAGTACAATTGTATCGCCTGGCAATGCCTTGTTGACAAGGTCATCTGAAACATAAACGTCTAGTGTAGTTGGCTGTTCGCTTCCCTTCAACACTTCAAGAGGTTCCTGAATCTGCATCTTCTGATAGTCTATAAATTCGGATTGTTCCTCAACAAGCGAAAAGTCCTTGTGCCTGCATTCACACACAACTGGTTCAATAAGTGTCTGTCCTGATTGTGGAATTTTATAAATAGCTCCGCAGCGATTGCAGCGCCATGTGGCAACCTTCAGCTTAGGCAGAACATCGGTAATCTGCTTCACTACGCCTTCTACACATATGAGTTTATTCAGGTTGCCAGCACTTATTTCACGAAGCAGTATCTTCCTATCCTCAGGAAGATTGAAGAATCGTACGTGCAGAGAAGGCTCCTTTGTGTCGAGAGTGGCAATCGCAAAGTGTTTCAATGCTTGCTGTGCTGCCTCAATCAGCATATCCGGATTTTCCAAAAGCTCATCGGCTAGCGTGTAATCAAACTTCTCAAGCTTGGCAAAATCAACATGCAATGAGCGAATTTCAGGATAGTTTTCTATAAGCTCTTCAATTTCTTTTTTATAGTGGGTTTCGAAGAATTTGCGGAATTTCTCTATATAGGGACTTTCCTCACCCAGCGCCTCAACCTCAGCTATTCTTACCGGCATATGCCTCACTTACATAATATATAAAATTAAGATTAGCCTTTGCTAAGTTAATTTCCACTAAAATCAGTGTTGAGAGCGAATTGATTATATTAGAGGGCATTTTAATTTATTCCTATTTTGTTAGAAACTCGAACCCTTTTCTACATAAGGTTTCTTTTTGGCTTTCCAGGCACTATGTGGTGCTCTCTGCACCTGGCTTCATAAAGCTCTTCGCTCCCAACAACAATGATTGGGCTGTTGTAAGGTGCTGGCTTCCCATCAATAAGCCTCTGTGTGAAATATGCGTTCTTACCGCATATATGCTCAGTGCCGTCAGGCCCTTTTATTTTGTAAGTGCATATCGCATGCAGCTTGTCCACGGAATCGCTCAGTGCTATGAGCTCCGCAACAGTTCTTTTTGAGTTTCTGAATGGAAAGGGTTCGCCTCGGAAATCAAGGTTGAGGCCTGCAAGTATAACCCTCTTACCTCTGTCAGCGAGTTCCAAAACAATGTCGATTATTCCATCATCGAGAAACTGTATCTCATCAATGCCTATTATTTCAGTATCTGCCTCGAGATGCTTTAAGAGCTCGGTGCTTTTATTTATGGGAATCGCTTCTATCCTTCGGTCATCATGCGAATATATGCAATTCTGCCCTCCGCGAAAATCCAATGCTGGAGTGAACACCTGCACCTTTTGACCAGCAATCATTGCTCTGCGAACCCTTCTTATAAGTTCTTCTGATTTGCCACTAAACATGGGCCCGGTTATCATCTCAATCATATTAATCAAAATTTTTTATACTACGTTTTGTTTAAAAATGGTTTTGCACCGCAAGCTTCAACACATTTAAATAGGTTTTCCAGGAAAATTTAATTTGATAGGGATGCTCAATAGATGCTTCGAGGAATATAAAAATAATATAAAAGTCTGCCTGCTCTTCGCGCTTTTGCTTCTATTTGTGCCATTGTTCCTTATACCTTTCTTTGGCACAGGCACGGCGCTTTCTTCAGGCACTATATTCCTTGAGTACAGGTTGAGCAGTAGCACGCCACTGCTTGTTCTTTTGGCGGTCTTGTTTTTAGCTCTGTATTCGTTCTTTGTCTCGCTCGTGGTGTTTGCAGTCCGCAGAGACCTAAGCAAGGTCAAGGTAGAATTCTACCTCGATGAGATGGTAAAGAAGTTTGCGGTGAGAATCTTCATTTTCTACACAATACTTATGGTTATTATATTCTCTTTATCCACAATTGCTTCTGCACTTGGAATGCAAATGATGCTTGCGTTTTTAGCGCTAGCATTCATAATTTCACTTGCTTTTATGTTTGTCCCGCAAGCGATTGTTGTTGATGAGCTTCCATTCATTGCAGCGATGCGCGAGAGCATGTCCTTTATAAGAAGGAATATAAAAGAAACGCTTGCAGTGCTTGTGCTTGGCTGCGCGCTGCTCCTTATTGTAGGTGTTTTGGAATATGTGCTGGATTTATTCTTTATGGAGTTCTTTGCTGGCGAGTTTGCGGCGTTGCTTTTCACACTGATATTTATAGTGCCATTTGTTGAGATTGCAAAAACATACTTCTATATGCTGAAATTCAACCTTATAAGAAAAAGTGAGTTAGTGAAGTGAACTAGGCATTTTGAAAAGCAAACTTTATATAGATTTTTCAGTAATCTATTCTACAGGGGGCTTTGGTATGATAGCGTCACTTGATAGGATAGATGTGTTAATTCTCAAAAGGCTCATTGAGGACGGCCGAATGAGCTATAGGGCGATTGCTGAAGAGGCACAGCTCACAGATGTTGCAATAAAAAAACGTGTTGAGTCTTTGCGAAGAAGAGGCGTACTTGAAGCCATAAGAGCAGAAATAAACTATGAGGTTCTAGGCTTTGAGAAGCCTGTTTTTGTTCAGCTTCGCACAGAGGCATCCAAAAACAAAGACCTGCTAAAGCGCATAGAAGCGTTTGAGCACGTTGTTGAAATCTACCAGGTTCTTGGCGAGTACAATATGCTTGTAAAGGCGATCCTTCCAGACCTCAGTTCAGTGAAGGATTTCGTTGAGCGCCTGGGTTCACTGGATGGTATACTCGATATGAAAACACTGGTTGTGCTTGATAAGATCAAAAAAAGCACGAGCCTGCCAGCAAGCGTATTGCAGAAGCGATTTTAAGCCTTTGAGGAATCGAAGAGCTTTGCAACGATTATTGCAAGCAATGCGCTTATTATGATGGTCAGATAAACTATTTTTATTATTGTAAATGCCGCTTGCCTGCTCATAAATTCTGAGGTTTCGGCCATCGCTAATGCTAATGGCGCTAATGCTGCGGGCCCTATTCCTTTCGGTGCTATAAGCCCGAGCTTTATTCGCTCATCTATTGTTAAGTTGCTTTTGTAGGTTACAACAAGGATTGTAATTAGCCTTGCAAGAACCACAGAGAATATAACAACTATGAAATCGAATCTCGTTATCTCAAGCACATCCAGCATCTGCAATGGAAACTCCATTCCAAGCATCACAAATACGAAGATTGTGAATATAAGCGCGAGCTCGCGATTGAATTCGGTGAACGTTTCTTTAGTGGGTGCTTTAGATGAATTCAGCAGGATGCTTGTTATTCCAACAGCCACTATGCCTGAGCCGCCAAGGTTTTCAGCAAGCACGTATGCGATGAGCGCAATCACAAGCCCAGCTATTTCCTCAAGCTCAACACCAGCAAGCCTGAGTATGTGCTGGCCTATAAAAAAGCCTGCAAGGCCAACAACTATGCCGACGCCAGCAAGCAGCACAAGCTTTGCCATATATAGTGGCAGTGCTATTACAATTGCAGGCTTGTAAACCACAAAATCAAATATTATGAGAGGCAGTATTACTGTGAGCGGTTGATTCATTATTGATTCTGTATTGAGTATCATCTGAATCTTCTTTGGGAATTTATTCATTATGCTCGCAACTACCGCAGGGTCTGTACCACAGAGCAATGAGCCCAAAAATAGAGCTGGCAACAACGCTAAACCAAGAAGTGCATGCGATATGAAAGCAACAATCGTTGCTGTAAGAATCACACCAAAAGTTGCAAGCGTTATTATCAATGAACCTTGCTTCAAGATGTTCTGTGTCTTCAGGTAGAACCCATTTGCAAATACAACGATTATAAGTGCAAGCATTCTCAACGTGTCAGGTATTACACCGAGTTTTTGTATGTGCAGCACTGATATTGTGGCTAAAGCAGTTCCTGAAAGAATGAGGAGAACCACAAATGGCGCGTTGGTTCTGTCGCTAAAAAGCTTTAAAATAAAGCCAACACCAAGTATTATTGCAATCTGTGTTAATATGCCCAGGATGTCAGCAAGGCCTATGGAAAGGAATATCATACCAATACTAATCATCCATTGTTTTTATTTTTTTCCCAGGTAAAAAATACCTATTAGTGGTTTGGATGAAGCTTATTGTTGCTGAAAAGAACATTGCAGCTAAGCGCATTGCCGAGCTTTTAGCGAGCGGCGGTGTTGAGGAAAAGCGCATAAACGGCGTGCCTACCTATCACTTCGTAAGAGCAAATCAGCATTACGTTGTTGTTCCGCTGCGCGGTCACATAGTTGATGTTGATTTTCCAATGCGATATGCTCCATGGATTGGCACTGACTTGAGAAAGCTTGTTAACAGCGAGATTGAATATATTGAAAAGGAACAGAATATAATAGAGGTTCTCCGAAAGTTTGCTCAGCAGGCTGATGAAGTTATTTTCGCAACAGATTATGATCGAGAAGGTGAAAGCATAGCATTAGAAGCGCTTCAATGCTTGCGCTCTGCAAACCCCAGTATTAAAACAAGAAGAGCTGTTTTTTCAGCAATAACGAAGGAGGATATTGAAAAAGCATTTCGCAACCTTAAAGACCTTGATTACAACCTTGCAAATTCTGCAAACGCTAGGCGCGAAATAGATTTGATATGGGGTGCTGTGCTTACAAGGTTTCTATCGATTGTTTCCGGCCAGCTCGGCAAGGAATTTTTGTCAGCAGGCAGAGTGCAGAGCCCAACGCTTGCTTTAATCGTTGACCGCGAGAAGGAAATACTTGCATTCAAACCCAAACCATACTGGGAAGTCGAGGCAATCTTCGAAAAAAACGCAAAGAAGTTTGCTGCAATGCACAAAAACGGTCGCTTTTGGGAGAAGGAAAAGGCACTGGCGGTTTTCAAAAAGAAAGAGCCTTATGGTATAGTTTCGAAGGTTACGAGAACAGAGAAGGTTATAAAAAGGCCTGTGCCTTTCAACACAACGAGCTTTTTAAGAGCAGCAACAACGCTTGGCATTTCAGCACCGCAAGCGATGAGCATTGCAGAAGAGCTCTATCAGATGGGTTATATCAGTTATCCCCGAACCGATAATACCGCTTACCCTGCAACACTTAATTTAAGGGCCATTGTTGAAAAGCTGCGTTATTACAAGCCTGTAGCTTCTTACTGCAATGAACTGCTTAAGCATGAGCTTAAGCCATCGCGCGGCAAAGCAACAAAGGATCATCCTCCAATACATCCTGTGGATGTGCCAAAGGAAAAGCTAAGTGGAAAGCACGCAAAGATTTATGAGCTTATATGCAGGCACTTCCTTGCAACGCTGAGCGAGGATGCTGTTGCTGAGGTAATCGCTGCAGAACTCCTTGTTGGTAATGAGCCTTTCATTGCAACAGGCAGGCGCTATCTGAAGCTCGGATGGAAGCTTGTTTATCCATACAGCAGCACAGCGGAGGTTATACTTCCAAAGCTCGAACAGGGCCAAGCTGTAAAGCTTGTGGATATGAAGCTTCATGAAAAGAAAACAAAGCCAAAGCCAAGGTATTCGCAAGGAAAGCTCATAAAGCTTATGGCAGAACTCGGTTTAGGCACAAAGTCAACGAGGCACGAAATAATTCGCAAGCTGTATGCACGCAGATATATAAAAGGCAATAAAGCGATAATTCCAAACAGAATAGCTTTTGCGGTAATCGATGCGCTTGAAAAGCAGAACAGCTCAATTCTTAAGCCGGATATGACTGCTCAGCTGGAAAAGGAGATGGATGAGATTGCTCTGGGTAAAAAGGATAAGAATAAAGTGGTTGAAGAATCAAGAAAAATGCTCGCGCTTGCACTCGAGCAGTTACTTGCAAAAAAACAGGAAATCGGGCAGGCATTGCGCAGAGCTTTGCTCGAGGATAAGAAACAGTTTGCGTGCACTGCCGATAATTGCGATGGTATGCTTGTTATTCGCACTAGCAGAGCAGGCAAACGTTTCTTGGGATGCACAAACTATCCAAAGTGCAATGTAACATACCCTCTGCCACAGAATGGCAAAATTGAACCGTTGGAAGAGAAATGCGATGTTTGCGGCAAGCCCATGATAAAGGTGACTGCACGCAGATTTTCCTACAAGATGTGCATAAACCCTGACTGTCCAAGCAAGGCATCGTGGAATAAAAATAAACGCGAAAACAAAAATAATAATGGGGTGAGCAATTGAGCATGGCATCGCAAACAAAATTATTCTTTTTTCTCCTCGTGCTTGCAATACTCCTAAGCGCGTGCATTGAAAGCAAACCCAAAGTGGAAAACCTCTGGGTTGATATGAATATAGAATTTCTGAAAACACCTTCAACACTAAAGCTGAGCGTTTATGAGCAGAATCAATTAATCGCCAAGATTTCGGAGCTTGAGAAAAAGGCGTTGCAGCGAGAAGAAAGCTCAGCAGGCGTAGATGCCAGCTACTGGAGAGTAAATGCTGAGTTTGCGAAATTCCTCAAAAAGAAACTGGATGTTTTGCAATCGAGGCAGGCCTGGCAGTTATTCAAAGGTGTATCGCTTGATATAAACGCAGCTTCAAAAACTGACTGCAATAGGTTGCTGGCTTTTGAACAGTTTTCAGAGCAGCTAAGTGAGCTACTGGAACTTGCACAGAAAACCAACCTATTGGTTAATGGGTTTGTGCGCAGTTATGGAAGCCGCGCAGGCGATTATAATATTGAACGCTTCCGTATTGATACTCAGAGCTTAACTGAACTCATTCGCAAGGCAAAGATTGCAACTTTACTTGGCAAGGAATGTATGCTTTACTTCACATCAAAAGAATTCCTTAAGGAACTAGCAATAAAAAGTGTTGACTGCAACTCGCTTATGGGTCTTTCCAGAAGCATCTCTGAAGCGGAAAAGCTTGCAAACGATGCAAAGGCATTGCTGAACGAGCTCGCAACCTATGATGCGGACATAAAGCCTCTGCTTGTGGACTACAGCAAGATAAAAAATACGCTCAATGAACTCAAAACACTTTACGAGGACATCAACTCGTGCTGATTAAAAAAGTAAAAAATAGTTAGAGGTACTAGGGGGCCCAATGCTGGAACCATTTTCAGCCTGGTGAGCCGGCCCCCTTAGCCTCCGCTTACCGCCAGTCTTTGCAACAACCCTCCTTTTCAAGTTTTTGCACATATATTTGGGCTGAGGTTATATAAAGGCATTGCTTAATCCACAATGGCCTTTAAGTATAATCTTATTATTCTTTACTGCACTTTCTGTACATTAGGTGAGTGCTATGGTAGTAAAAATGTCAATTACTGATTCGACTAGGGTTGCGGTTCTTGAGGCATTGCTCAAGCAGGGCTCCGTAAGGCCCAATATAAAAAGGATAAAGCAATACACTGGCTTTCACAAGGCAACAATAATGAGCTCACTTGACTTTCTGGAAAAGGCAGGGCTTATACAGGGCTATGGGCCAAAGATAAACTTTAGGGTTCTTGGCTACAATCTGGAGGTTACAATGCTTCTCCAGGCAGACCTTTCGCGAAAGGATGCATTCAATGTTTTTATAGAGCGAGCTTTGCAGGACCCGCACCTTTACTGGTTTTCAGGGATGCTCGGTTCTGGCAACTGGAATCTGCTAACGAGACACATCTACAGGGATGTTGAATCGTATCGCAAGCATATAGAGAGCTATTACTATGAAACTGTTCCAGACATATATGACCTTATAAGGGATAAGCAGATATTCTTCACAACAGAGCCTATCTATAAAAGCGCTTCGAGGACAAAATCTATAATAGAGCTGATAAAGCTTTCCTCTAAGAAGTGAGCTGCATGGAATTCGAACTGAACCTGAAAGAAAGTTTGCATAAGAACATATCTGCATACTTTGAAAAGAGCAAGAAGGCAAGCAGCAAGGCAAAACGAATAGAACAGGCCATAAAAGAGGTTGAGCAAAAGATTGAAGAGCTGCAAAAGAAAGGAACTCTGGAGAAAGAAAAAAAGCCTATTAAGAAAAGGCCGCGCGCATGGTATGAAAAGTTTCGCTGGTTCTTTTCCAGCGATGGCATGCTTGTGCTTGCCGGCAGAGATGCTAAAACAAACGAGCAGCTAATAAAGCGGTATATGGAAGATGAAGACCTTTACTTCCATGCAGATATTCAGGGTGCTGCTCACTGTATTGTAAAAACTTCAGGCAAACCTGTGAGCGAGCAAACACAAAAGGAGGCTGCAATTTTTGCTGCTGTTCACAGCAAGGCCTGGCAGCAGGGCTTGCTTGCAGTAGACGTTTACTCTGTTAAGCCGGAGCAGGTTTCAAAAAGGGCTCCGAGCGGTGAATCCCTTGGCACAGGCGCGTTTATGATATATGGCAAGCGCAAATGGTTCAGGGATACGCCGTTAGATTTCGCAATAGGTATTGAAAAAGTTGATGAATACTGGCGAGTAATCTCCGGGCCAAGAACCGCGATTGAAAAAAGAGCATTGATGAGCTTCAGGGTGATTCCCGGTTCGAAAAGGAAAAGCGATGTTGCAAAAATAATAAAGAGCAAGGCCGAGAAAAAGCTCGGCGCAACCATAAGCCTCGATGAAATAATTAGAATGCTACCCGCTGACAATATTGAATTGGCATAATTATTGCTTTATTTCTTGAAGGAGGTAAAACAATATTCAACACCTTTTTAAGACTTTGAGTTTTCTTATATTATTATTAGATACTTTTAGGTGAATACGGGATGCAAAGAGGAGAAGTAAAACTGCGTGTGCAAGACGCTGATCCAGCACATGTTGGCAGAAATATAGTTACACTTGACCGCGAAACCAAGGAGAAATTGAATGTGACAAGCGGAGATATAGTTGAGATAAGGGGTTCGCGCGTTACTGCGGCAATAGTATGGCCTGCCCGCCCCGAAGATGAAGGCAAGGGCATAATAAGGATGGACAGCTTCATAAGGCATAATGCGGGCGTAGGCCTAGGTGATACTGTACTTGTGAGAAAGGCTGATTATAAAGAAGCTCGCGAAGTTATACTTGCTCCAACACAGCGTGTGCGAATAATAGCTTCAGGCTATAATAGAATTCTGAAGAGAACTTTTTTAGGCAGGCCTTTATGCCAGGGAGACAGCGTATGGATAAGCGTTTTCGGTTCTGGCTTTGTTTACAGGGTTGTTAATACAAAACCTAGAGGCATAGTTAAGGTTACTGAGCTCACAGAATTCATACTTAAAGAAAAGCCTGTGAAAGAAATTCCGGAAGGTGTTCCAACAGTTGCATATGAAGATATAGGTGGTTTGAAGGAGCAGATTCAGAAGATTAGAGAGATGGTTGAACTTCCAATGAGACATCCAGAGCTTTTCAGACGCTTGGGGATTGTACCGCCAAAAGGAGTGCTTCTCCATGGGCCGCCTGGCACAGGCAAGACACTGATGGCAAAAGCAGTCGCAAATGAAACAAACGCAACATTCATAAGCGTAAACGCGCCAGAGATAATGAGCAAGTTTGTCGGCGAAGCTGAAGAGCGCTTAAGGCAGGTGTTTAAAGAGGCTGAGGAAAATTCACCAAGCATAATCTTCATAGATGAGATCGACGCTATAGCACCTAAGCGTGATGAGGTGATAGGCGAGGTTGAAAGGCGTGTTGTAGCGCAGCTTTTGGCATTGATGGACGGCTTGGAAGCTCGAGGCAATGTAATTGTAATGGCCGCCACAAACCGCGTAAACTCACTCGATGAAGCATTGCGCAGACCCGGACGCTTTGACCGCGAGATCGAGTTTGGAATTCCTGACAGAAACGAACGCAAGGAGATACTGCAGATTCACACTCGAGGGATGCCTTTAGCAAAGGACGTTGATTTGGACCATCTTGCCTCAATAACCCATGGTTTTGTAGGTGCTGATCTCGAAGCTCTTGCAAAGGAGGCTGCAATGAAAGCTCTGCGCAGATATCTGCCCAAGATAGATATGGAGCAGGATGAGATTCCAAGCGAGGTTCTTGAAAGCCTTGAGGTTCGGAAAGAGGACTTTCTGGAAGCGCTGAAGGATGTTCAGCCGAGTGCGTTGCGTGAGGTCGCTGTGCAGATTCCCAAAGCAAGATGGTGCGACATTGGCGGATTGGAAACCGTTAAGGAGGAATTAAAGCAAGCAGTAGAATGGCCTCTTAAGTATCCCAATCTGTTCAAGGATATGGGTATAAAGCCACCAAAAGGAATACTGCTTTACGGGCCTCCTGGCTGCGGTAAAACTCTGTTAGCTAAGGCGGTTGCAAACGAAAGCGAAGCGAATTTCATTTCAGTTAAGGGCCCCGAGCTGCTTTCGATGTATGTTGGTGAAAGCGAGCGAGCAGTACGAAAGATATTCAGAAAGGCAAGGCAGGTTGCGCCTGTGATAGTGTTTTTCGATGAAATAGATGCTATCGCTTCGGAACGTGGGCATTACTTTGATTCCGGTGTTGGTAATCGCGTGCTTAACCAGCTTCTCACAGAGCTCGATGGCCTGGAAATACTTGAAAATGTTGTCTTTATATGTGCTACCAATAGACCAGATCTAATAGATAAAGCATTGCTTAGGCCTGGTAGAGTTGATAAGTTGATTGAAATACCCGCACCAGATCTCAAATCGAGAGAAAAGATACTGGAGATACACACAAAGAATGTTCCTCTTGCGAAGGATGTGAACCTCAAGGAGCTTGCAGAGCTCACTGAAGGATTCAGCGGAGCTGACTTAGAAGGCCTTGTCAGAGAAGCTGTGCTAATTGCCATAAAACAAAATAAGATGAAAAAAACAGCGGTTGCTTTAAAACACTTTGAAAAGGCATTATCTAAGGTAAGACCTTCCATAAGCGAGAGCACAAAGAAGGCCTACGAGGAATTTAAGGCGCGCTATGCTGAGTTTGCACCAAGCTATGTACGATAATCGATTATAGCATAAAAAATAAAGCAAACAGCGGGAAAAATAGCAATGCCCAAATTGTTGGGCTGTATAGCATTACTTTGCTTCCATCAAGAGGTGGAATGGGCACAAGGTTAAAGAAAGCAAACCAAAAGTTGAGCACTGCAACCCTTTCAAGAAGGTTTAATATGTAAGGCGCCACAATCGTAGCAGGCACCATCATATACATAACGAAAAATATAATCCCCACAATGATGTTTGTTAGAGGTCCTGCAAGCGAAATCATTGCGTTTTCCTTCCTTGTGATGTGCGGTCCGTAAATATAGACTGCTCCAGGGGCTGCAAAGAATAATGTGCCTGCAGATATTATGGGCAAAACAAACGCGAGCAGAAGCCCTGTGCTCCACATTCTAAATTCTGCCAAGCAACCATAGTGCTTTGCCACAGCCCTATGAGCTAACTCGTGGAATATGAAGCCTGTGCCGACAGCCACCAGGCTTATGGGAAATATACGGAAAAACTCTCCCAAATTCAGAAAGTTGCTTCCAAAGTAGCTGAATGCAATGCTTATTGTAACCCAGCTTATTATGAGCTCCTTTGCCTCTCTGCTTCTCATAATTACCAAGCAATTTTAAGGGAAGGTATTTTTTTAAACATTTTTAAAGAAAAATTCTTTACAGCTGCTGGGAGGGTTGGTTTTGGATTGCAAAGCGCAGATTTCTCTTGAAATGATTCTCGTTCTTGCAGCGCTGATAGTTGTGGCTTTACTTGTTGTTTCTAAGCTTCAGTCTGTGGCAAGCAAAGCGAGCAAAACCATCGATAAGCGCTCGGAGGACCTTTTTGAAGTAATTGATGATATAGGCAAAACTTGATTTGTGGTTTTATGCAATGCAGAGCACAGGTGTCTCTCGAGTTTTTATTAGTTGTAGCCTCCGCACTTTTTGTAATGCTTCTTATTGCTCCAGCAATAGTTGCGGTTAGCACAAGAGCGTTGCATGCAGCAGAGCTTACAAGAGCCAAACTTTTTGCAAGCGATTTAGAATTTGCACTGAGAAAACTCAATGCGTTTTCAGATGGCTCCGAACTTTTGCTCGTGTGCAAACCTCTTACAGAATGGAAATTTTCTCTGAGCTCAAAGAATGTTACAATTACAGTAAACGGAAGTACGTTTCTTGTAAATTCACCAATAAGTTTTGCGAGCAAGATGGAATTTACAATAAGCGAGCGCACATGCATGCGCCTCAAACGCAAGCCTGCAAGCATAGAATTATCAGTTGAAGACTGTTAAAACTATCTCTCTTGCGTTAAGTTCCTTATCAAAGATTATAAGCCTGCTTGATATTGCTTTTTTGCTATTGCTATTTTCTCTATAGAATATAGTTATTCCATCAACCTCAAGCCTAACACCTTCATTTACAAACAGTTCTTGAAGCTGTTCTACCATTTCCTGTTCCGACGCATCTGTAACAAGCCAGTGTTTCATCAAATCATGCTCTTTTTGCAGTATAAGCAGTTCTTCGATTGTTGGTTGTTCCGCATAGGAAAGTGAAACTATAACGATTCCTATAATTGTTGAAATAATAATTAGAGCAAGCGTTGCGTCCAGAGAAAAAACAAAGCCATTGCGCAGGCGTTTACTCATAGCAAAACCTCACTTTAAGTATAGCAAATTTTCCGTTCAAGGTTGCACCTCTTCTCACTGCTAGCGTACGCGAACATTTTTCATATTCAAACTCAAATAGCTGCACACCATCCAGGCTTACCTCAGCTACATTGTTAGCAATAAGAATCTCTTCCAGCTCGCTTATAGTATTATCCACGTTCCCAAGCCTGTTCTCAAGTACGCGTTTTTGATCAGCGCTTACCATCGCTAAGCCATTTTCATCAAAGCCCCTCTTCAAAAGGGAATCAACAAAGAGCACGCTCCTTTCCTGCTCGAAAAGTACTACTTGCCTTGCTCGCGATTCCGAAAGTTGCACTGCTACCACAAAGCTCATGAGCGTTATAATCAGAACTACAATGAACGCTACGCATATATCCAGCGTGAGCATAAGCCCTTTCTCATCTATAATGCGAACCATGCACAGTAACCTCAAAGCCCTTTTGCTTGCCAACTATTTCAACGTTTGCGAACATTTTAGCATAAACAAAGCCAGAATTAAAATCGCTTGCCGCCTTCCCTGTAAATATCGAACATTCCAGCTTTTCCAAGGTTTTGATTTCCGGGTTCGAAGCCAGCGAATCAGCTATTAATGCGCAGCGCTGTGCTTCCGCAAGCGCAGCAAATTTAGCATTATGCTCCTGCAACCTAGCGCTGAGCTTCATCCCACTGTTTATGATTATCACTAAGAGCAGTATGAAAAACACCGTGCATAGCATGAACTCTAAAGAAACCTGTGCTTTAGCCAATATGAATCACCTTGGTAGTATAGCCTGGTATTATCGATGCAATTGCAATCGCACTTCCTTCTTTCAATTCGCACACCACGCGTTTATTTTTCAGAAGCCCGCCTGTAAAAACATATTCTGCATAGTAGCCCTTGCCAAGCTCGTTTTCAACCTCAATTACTATTGTGCTTGAAAGCTCGCTTAACCCTTCAAGTTTGAAACGATTGAAACCATCTGTTATGTATAAGCTACAGCCAAAGTGTTCCTCAAATCGCTTCAACAGTTCCTCGAGCTTATCGCTTATTTTCATATTGAGTATGACCGAATCTGTGTTATGCTTTGCGAGTTCCTCGCGCATAGTTTCCTCTATAACGCTTGCGATATTCTCCTCAATCTGAAACCTCGCAAAGTCTGTCTGCTCGAGCTCAATTGCTGAAGCCACTGCATTATCAAGTTTGTTTTTGGTTTGCATCGTTGCGGATAGGAAAAAAAGCATTGTTGCAGCAATAAGAACGCTCAATATGCTGCAAAAGAAGCCTTTCTTATGCAAGCTCAAACAACCACTCTCTTAGCAGCTATAAAAATAGATTGGTTGGAAGTTATTAAAAAATTTTAAGCTATGAAGAAAAAGAATACGAGGAAAAAGGCGAAGAGCACAACAGCAATATCGCGATTATAGTAAGCTATAAGTCCCAATATTGCAGGTATTGCAATTGCATGATAAATATATTTTGGGTGATGCATTGCGATAGAAAGCCCTATTATGATGCCTATGGTTAGGAGCAGGAACAGAAACGCCACAAAAGTACTTATGCGCTCAGCAACCTTTTCAGAAAGCTTTTGAAATATCGAATCCACGCGGTTTGCTTTTGCAGGCTTTGCTTCCTCTTTTTTCTCCTCTTCGCCCATATACTATATCTACCTTATTTGTTCTTAAAATACTTTTTGTATAAAGGGATAAGGTGAGGTGAGGGAGCAGGGGCAAGCCTGTTAAGCCATCTCCAGATCAAAGCGCTTTTTCCACTCTATCACGCCGAGCAATTCATAGAGAAGATTCCTGTACTTTTTAGGTTCATCTCCTTTCAGTAGCTTCCTAAACATCCTCTGCTTTTCTACTTCGAGGCTTTCCAGGGGCATTGCTTCGAATTCAACCTTTCTTACGATCTTCATCTTTATCACCTCAATTTAATATGCGCTTTGTTCCTTTTTAAATCGCTGAAAGAGCTCGGTTCCGCTAAGCATTGCAGTTAATCAATTAAAAAGGTTCGTTTCTGTAGTTTATTATGTGTGCTAATATATTCGGCGATTTTGCAGGCAGCGAGATATTCAAGGATGAGCGCTTTCTGTACCCTGAATATATTCCAGAGAAGCTTCCTTTTAGAGAGGCGCAGATAGCGGAAATAGCACATGCATTAAAGCCTGCTCTGCGCGGCGCTAAGCCACAAAACCTTTTTATTTGTGGTAAAAGCGGCACAGGCAAAACTGTAACCGCTAAGTACGTTCTCCGCGAACTTGAAGAACATACCTCAAAAGCCAAAGGGATTTACATAAACTGCTTCGAGTATAATACGCGCAATGCGATTCTCAACAAACTCTGCCTTTCTCTGGGAAGGCCTGTGCCAAGGCGTGGCATTGCAACAGATGAAGTCTATGCTGAGCTGCTTAACGCACTCAAAAGAACTAACATGGTGCCGATTGTTGTTCTTGATGAGGTTGACCAGCTTGCAGGCAACAACACAGCATCCTTGCTTCTCTACGATTTGCTTCGCATAACAGAATTTCAGCAGGCATACATTGGCATAATAATGATCTCAAACCTCTGCGAGATAGTTGCTATGCTGGATTCTCGCGTGAGAAGCTCGCTAGCAGGCACAACAATAGAATTTCAACCATACGCTCCGGAACAGCTCAAACAGATACTTCGCGAGAGGGCAAAGTATGCATTCTTCGAAAACGCGCTTGAGGCTGATGTAATAAACCTCGCTGCAGCGTATGCTGCCAAGCACAATGGCGACGCTCGCATAGCAATAGAATCTTTGCTCATCGCCGGCCGCTTAGCTGAGAGAGAAAACGCAAAAAAGCTGACAGTTGCGCACCTGAGAAAGGCATTTGAACAGATAAAGCCAAGACCCTTGCAAAAGGCAGCTCCATACCTCGATGAACATGAAAAGTGCCTGCTTTCGATCCTCTGTGAAAAAGAAAAGCTGTTTTCCGGACAGCTTTACAAGATTTATTCTGAAAGAGTTTCAGAGCCAATCACTGAAAGGAGCTACAGAAAAAAGCTTAACAGACTGGCGGAGCTAAAACTCATTAATATAAAAGATGTCACGGAGGGCATTCGTGGCAGAACGCGTGAAATAACGCTTGCACAACCAAAAAAAGCAATAGAGGAAATTCTGAGAGGTAATTCAACCGGAGGTGATTCGAATTCCTGCAAAAAAATTTGAGATTCCTGATGAAGAGGTTGCTCTGAGGATAGTAAAGCTCTACTTTGAGGAAATAGCACGCATAGGATTCAAGCGAAACCTTACACTGGATTCGATACTCAACGCTTACTTCTATGCATTGCACAAGCTCCAAAACAAGGATAAGGAAATAAAGAAGATAGGCAAGCTTATCGAAGAAGAGCCGTTACAGGAAACAGGCAAAGAGCGCAAGGCTAGCGAGTAATTATCTTCACAATATCTAAGTGCTTTAATTCGGTTTCTTTGCCTATCTTCTGCCCCGACCTGCAATCTATGGCTGCAACAAAGCGCTTGCCGATTTCAGTATGTACTTTATACGCTAAGTCCAAAGCGGTCGAGCCCTTTTTCAGCAAAAATGCATCGGGCAGCACATTGCCTTTGGAATCGCACATCTTATGCTGATCTTCCACGGGAAAAACAACTATAAGCTCAAGAAGTTCAAATGCTGCTTTGTTTATCGCTTCCTGCACGCCTGTGCTTCCAAATTTTTGCAATACTTGTTCCCTTATAAACTGCAATGCGCTCTTTTGCTTTGCAGACATTTCCTTAAGTTCCCTGAAATCACTCTCACCGGGAATATAATCTATCAAACCTGATTCATTGGCTCTTCTCAATGCAAGCTCTGCCTCTGCAGAAACAGGCACTATTATTTCCTCTGAAAACTTTTCCTTCAACTTTTCTATATTAACCTGAGCCTCCTTTAGGTCCGCTTTGTTTGCAGCAATGATCATCGGTTTGCATCTTTCCCTGATAAGCTCTGCAAACTCAAGCCTCTGCTCATTGCTCCAATCGCAAACCCTGCCGCTGAAATCCATCTCATTTAGAGATTCCTTCACGCTTTCCTCGCTTATGCCAAGCCCGCTGAGATGCTTTGCAAGCACACCAGCTGCTTGTTCTTCCTTTACATGCTTCAGCTCCTGCCAGCTTCTTTCCATAATCCCCTTTATCCAGTAGTCGATCTCCTTTTTCAGAAAGAGCACAGTTTGCTCGGGATTAAACTTGCCAGGGCCAACAACATTGCCTTGTGTATCTGTGCTTCCGCTTGCATCCAGAACGTGAATAAGCGCATCCGCAAGCATAATATCGTTCAAAAACTGATTGCCGAGCCCTTTGCCTTTCCATGCATCTGGAACCAAGCCAGCGACATCCCAGAGCTTTATTGGAACAAAGCGCCAGCCATTCTTGCAATAGCCATGCGTTGGTTTGCATTCCTTTCCAAGTTCGTTATGCGGGCATCTGACCTTTACGTAAGCAACTCCCTGATTCGGTTTTATCGTAACAAAAGGCCTGTTTCCAGTTTCAGCATTGCATAGGGTTGCTGCATTGAAAAATGTGCTCTTGCCAGAATTTGGCGCGCCAACAACACCAAGCTCCATAACTACAATAGTTTGTTGCAAAACCCATAAAACGCTAACTATTTCGCTCTAACTCTTGTGCTAGAATTTTTTTCTATCTCAATATATGTTAGTTTATCCAGCTCAAAACTTTTAGGCTGTGTAGGTCCGCAGTAGAGGGTTGCGCATTTCTTTATGCCTTTGGTTTCTATGCATACGGAATTTACATCTATTGTGAGCAAACCTTGTTCCGTGCGCGGGTTATATGAAAAGAAATAATAATTAGCGTCACAGTTCTCATTCAGCTTTGAGGAGAGAACGAAAAGATCATTGTTCATTATTTCAAAGACTCCCTGTGCACTGAAGAAGTGTTGTAAAAACCAGTAGGTTGCAATGCCACAGGCTATTGCAACGGCTATCCACAATATTACATTTGAAGCAATGCTACCCTTTGCATTCAATCGAAACAACCTCTTTCGATGCCTTCTCAAAGTTGCATTTGAATGTATGCGTATCATACATCTGCAAGATTTCTCGCTTATTTAAATCAAGGTGCAAAGCGTTCACATCGCAGTTGCAGTAGCTGCAATCACGCCAGTGCTTGAACTCTATGCAAATGCTCCTGCCCTGCGTGCTTACAACAGCACCTGAAGAAATCTCAATATCTTTCGCCAGCATTGTTTCTACATCGGAATTGCAAACGTAGTTGCACCATTGCCCGAACTTCCTAACAGCGTTTGCATTCACCTTTATCTTATTATCATCGGAACTTCCTGCCATAATTTGCAGAAGTATGCCTATGCCTAGGAATAATGCAATTATTCCAAAGATTACCCAAACTGCATTCTCCATATTGATCTCGGGCTAGCAGACAACTTAAGCTTATGGGCATCTAACTTCCGTTGCTGGGT
This sequence comes from Candidatus Iainarchaeum sp., assembly GCA_021161055.1. Lineage (GTDB taxonomy): Archaea > Iainarchaeota > Iainarchaeia > Iainarchaeales > DTGL01 > DTGL01. Next base: position 19,911 of record JAGHBI010000072.1, read on the forward strand.
CTACTGTACCATCGCCATCAGCATCAAAAAGGCGCGTATACCAGTGATTCGGTTTGTTTATGGGGTCGCTGTAGCAGCTTCCTGGCTGTACAAACTGCTTCAATTTTTCACTTATCTGCTCATCTGTAAATCCCTGGCTTTTCCACAGGCTGCACAGTATTGCTTTGCATGCTGTCATGTCAAGCTTTGTGCCCACATCGCAGTCTACCAACTGCGGGCAGTAGATAGCGTCTTCGCAGATTCCTGTTCCTACGAGAAAGCTCTCATCGTAATCGTTTGTAGCACCGTTCAGCGTAAGGTCCACACCGTCTCTAAACGCCTTTATGCAGAACCTTGCTTTTGCTTTGAGTGTGCCTTCTGAATTCGCCTGCGTGCACAGCGTATTGCAAGTACCTCTCATATCAGCAAGTTTTGATTCAAGCGCTTGTTTACGTCTCTGTTCTTCAAGCTTTCTCTGCTGCTCTGAAAACTGCGTTGATACCATCTGAAGTACCAGCATGGCAACGGCCAGCAGCACGAAAAGTATTATGAATACCTGTATTGCCATCTCCATGCCTCTCTTGTTCACACTCTCACCTCTACAATATTTTTAACATAATTCCATACTATAGAAATGCTTTTCGTTGTGCCAGATTCTACAGAATACTTGTCTGCATCCAGCTGCATTTCTGCTGCAACCTCATCCGGGTTTATGGTTACCGGCTCATCCAGAGTCACAGAAAAGCAGACATCGTTGTTCAGTTTCTTGCCAAAGCTTTCTTTGTAGCATTGTTCCACAAGAGTGGCTATTTCAGAGGGGGTTATTGTTTTCATAAGGAGCATTCTTCCCTTCTTTTCATCAGGTGTAAACTTATCAAATATTGCGCCTGCTCCACCTAACCACTGCTTGCTGAACATAAATATCATACTTGCCACAACTAAAGCAAGCAGAAGAGTTATCACGGCCCAGATAGGCACTTCCATAGTATTCAACCTCACCGAACTTTCATATATATGCGTTTTTCTCTATATAAATGTTTTCTTTTAGGCTTCCATATAATTGTATGCAACCAGTTTTATTTATCAAAAAAGTTGCACCCTGGAGAAAGGTTTATATATGGCAAGAGCTTACATTAGAAATAGGGGAGCTAAAATGGACCCAAAAATAGAGATGATAAAG
>JAGHBI010000012.1 GCA_021161055.1 Candidatus Iainarchaeum sp.
AGGTAATACACCTGAAACACACCCTACAATTTTGGGTTATTCTGTGAGCTCTCGAGCAGTTCAAGCAGAGTATTTCTTATAACCTTTGGGAACTGGGAATAGAGCATCTTATCCCGAACAAGGCCACAGCCAACTATATGGCCATTATAACGGATTGCAACATAACCGTTTTCTGCTTCTTTTTTAACCGCATTGCCTTTGAGTATTGAAAGAAGTTCTTCTTTGTTTACATCGCAGATGCGCTTTTTTATATAAGGCGCAAGGAACTGTAAAGCATAGCTCGTGGGCTTGAAACCGAGCTTTGTTATATGCAAAAGCCTTAATCCAGATGTTTGAGTATTGAATGCTTCGTTTTGCTTAAGGTCCTTTGAAACCAGCCATATTGAGCTTGCAACCTTTTTGAGTTTCCATCTGCTAAGAGCGCTTGCGGGAACACCGAATTTCGCAAGGTATCTTTCAGCCTCTTTTCTTAAGCTTTGCAATGTATGCACCTCCAGAGTTTAGGTGATGTGGGTAGATACGAGCAGTCTTTCTCATCTCACAGCCGTATTGTTCTCTACCGAAGCTTTCAATCCCTTTTGCATGCGGAACTTTCAATTTTAGAGGTTCCAGCTTCACATTATACCTTTCAAGAATGCTTGAAACAACGCGCTCGTTTTCTTCCGGAGCAAATGTACAGGTGCAATAAACAACAATGCCCTTCGGCTTGACAAGTTCGCATGCTTTTGCCAAGAGATTTCTCTGCAATCTGCTTAGGCTTTCGCGCATTCTTCTTGGCATTAGGGTGATGCGTTCCTGTAAATTACCCTCTGCGGTGCAGGGGGCATCAACAAGCACGTAATCGAAGCATTCCTTTGCCTGAATCTTTGTTGCATCGTTCCAGGTTATTGAAACATTGAGGCACGCTAACCTGGAAACATTTGCAACAAGGCTTTTCAATCTGGGAATTGCTTTATCGTTAGCGATAATTGTGCCGGTATTTTCCATTAGCGCACTTAGCTGTGTTGTTTTGCCTCCGGGAGCAGCGCACATATCCAAAACAACCGCGTGCTTTCTCGGGTTCAATACAAGCGCTGCAACCATTGCGGATTCTTCCTGAATATAATAATGACCCAGAATATGGTGGAGGGTCTTGCCTGGCTTTTCTTCATAGCCCAAGCGAAAAGCATGCTCATACCATTTTACTTCTTCAACGCATTCAAAGCATTCTTCAAGCTCTTCAATAAGTCTCGCTCTGGAAACCTTGTGAGGATTCCATCGCACAGCTGTAATGCGCTCACTTCTTATTGCCTGAAGAAAAGCGTCGAAGTCGGGAATGATATCTCTATACCTATGCAGAGTTTCCCTCTCCATCTAAAGTTTACCTAAACGAAAAAAATATATAGGAGTATGCCTTTTTTTCTCCTATGGCGGGTTTGAGGAAAAGTGCAGATTATCAGAAAAACATTGAATTGTTACGCGGCCTTGGATTCAGTGAAGAAGAGCTTGCGAGGAGGGAGAAGCAACCAGGGTGGCAAGTACTTTTGAGAACGAGACCTTCAGAACTCAAAAAAATGATTGAATACTTGAAAAGGGTTCTGCCTAAGGAAGAGGCACGCAGGCTTTTAGGCAGGCTTGCGCACCCGTCGTTTCAAAAGGAATGCAAGCGTAGAAAGCGTAGGCCTGTTCCCACTCCAAAGGAGCTCTATTATGCGGTGATGGGTGCAAAAGAGCTAGCTAAGAAGTGGCATTTGCCAGAGGAAAAGGTGTTAGATTTTGCAGTAAGGTATATGGACCACCTATTATTTTTGAGATACCTTGAGGCAACGAAGGTGATTGCAAGAAGGTTCCTTGGAAAGAAGTTTGATTTCTTGCTACAATACGGATTTAGAGAAAATGATATTTTGATATTACTTAGAACAAAACGCGGTTCGGAATGGCTCAGAAAAATGAATCCACAAAGATTTCAGCGCTTTAAGGAGACTCTATCAAACTACAAATTAGATTCACTATTCCCAGCACTGTTGAGAGCAGACCTCTATGGAAAATTTGCAATGAAAAAACCCACAGAGCTAAGAAGTAAGATAGAGCGCATTCTGGCAACAGGTAGGCATTACGACCTGGATGAAGAAAAGGTAAAAGCGATACTTAGGAGGAGCCCCCATATTCTCACCTCGCATTGGTTTGATTTTGGGCGTTATCTTAGGCTTAGCCTAAAACGCAAGCCATCTATGAAGAACAGGCCAAAGAAAAAAAGTCCCAGACCAGGGCAAAAAAGGCCAAGACCTCGCTAACAGCGATTTGATATTTTTTTAATCCTTTTTTCGCCAAAAATAAATTATGGGTCTTCTGAAATTATTGCAAAAGGATGAAAAGAAGCCTTTGGGTATATGCATTCCAGAGCATCAGAGGAAGCGCACCGAGCAGCTTGTGAAGAGCGAAGCTAAGAGAGCAATAAAGAGCGATGCTGCTTTTGAGGTAACCGACTGCTTCCAGATACATGAGTTTGCGGTCATAAGAGGGAATGTGCTGAAAGGAATTATAACAAACAAGGACAAGCTTTTGATCGAAGGTAAAAAGGTCAAGATTGCAGAGCTCTGGGTGAACGATAAAAAGGTGAACATGCTGGGCGAAGGTGACAGCGGGGCAATATTCATAAACACCAAAGGTCTGCGATTGCGGCCAGGAACAATAATTCAGGTGGAATAAGAAAGATTTTAATTGTGCTTATTAATTGTTTATATATAAAAGGCGCACATGCAGGGGTACCGAAGTGGCCAAACGGACCAGACTCAAGATCTGGTGGCTTAGTGCCTTCGGCGGTTCGAATCCGCCCCCCTGCAATTAGCCACTATTTGAAATTTTTTAGCATATTATTCTGGAGTTGCCCAGGTTTCTTCGTCAACGTAAAGCTCTGGGCCCAGCTCTGCTGTGCCCTTAACCAAAGGCTTCGGCTCTTTAACAGCCTCGATTCTAAACAGAGCGGAATGATACCAGTCGCAGTTTGCCTTCTGCCCAAGCTTCTTAACAATCTTAAAGGTCTCCTCAAAACCGCCATGGCTCTCTTCCACAAAGGGATACACATTGAATTTTCTCCTTATATCTGTAATCACAAAGCCCATATCCAAAAGCATGCGCTCAATCTCATACCACTTCTTTCTCGAGGATTCCACTGTGGTAAGCCCGAAGTAGCCCGCACAGCCTATGCCCTTCAGTGCTGACACGCATCTCGAAATGAAAAGCCTTATTCCCGGAACCGTTTCAACAGGGTCTGTTACAAAAACATCGAACCTTTTCCTAACATTATCGCCGAATTCATACCTCAGGTCGTGAGTAAATGCCTCTAAAGGCAAGCCTCTCTCGTTAGCAATCCCGTTTATGAAATCAATGAGCCTTTCATCTATATCGATTGCAACAACCCTCTTTGGCATTCCTGTCAATGCAAGCACTATGCTTAGCAAATCATCGTCGCCACCCACAAATATTTCTGTGTTCTGAATATCTCCTCGCTCATACATAAACGCAACCCTTTTTATTACACCCTCCAAGCTTATAAAACCCTGGTCATACTCCTCTACTGCCTTTGGCCTGTTCGCAGCAATTTTCTTGTATTCCTCCAGAATCTTCTTGAATTCGCCCCCAATAACAATGCCTGTTGCTTCACAGGCTTCACACAGCACGTTGCCCAGTTCCCTAATATTATTCTCCTTACAAAATGCAAGCCCGGCAGCAGTTAATTTTATCTTTCCAGCATCTATCTCGATAAGTTTTTCTTTCTCCATTTCAGACAGTAAAGCAAAGGTTTCAGGCAAGCATGAATCCTGCCTATGCACTATATCATAGAATGTTTTTTCACCCTCCAAAAGCAATCGCATTATTTGCGCCTTTATCCTTTCCTCATACCTCATACCAACCACCAAAATCTTGATATTAAAATCTTGTTACAAAAATTTAAAAAACAGAGCATTATTTTGGATTAAAACCCAGCCTTGCTTTTGCTTCAGCGCTCATCATTTCTGGGCTCCAAGGAGGATTGAAAACAAGCTGCACGCTTGCCTTTTTCACCCCTCCAATACGCGCAATAGCGTTCTCTACCTGCTGCTTTAGATAGTTTTGGAGCGGGCAAACAGGATTCGTAAGCGTCATTTTTACTTTTACTTCATCGCTGCTGACCTCAACACCATAAATTAAACCCAAATCAACAACGCTTATTCCAACCTCTGGATCAATCACTTCTTTCAGCACATCCCAAACCTTCTTTTCCGAAAGCATGAGTATTACTCTATGTGTATACAGCTCACAGGGCAGTTCTGCTCAGCTTGCTTTGCACAGTTCTGCTCCTCTGGTGTAAATTCTCTTTCAAGCACACAGTTACTTCCTTCCATCTTTCCGTCCTTCAACTTGGCCTTTGCCCCCTCCATTTCGAATAAAGCAGGACATAGAGCCACGCAGGTGCCACAACCAATACACTTCTCGACCTCATGCACAACCTTCATAATACCACGCTCCTAAAAATTGTTTTAACATTGCCCGCTAGCACCGCCTGTTTCGCCACTTAATTCCTGGGAGCATTCCTCTGGCTGTTCATTAAATGCTGAACATATTGAATCCTTAAAGCTCTGTGGCGAGCGATCGCCGCTGTATTCGGTTTCGTTTATAAGGATTGTTGGTGATCCGCGCACGTTATATTTCTCGTTGAGCTTCACCTCTTCTTCAAGCAATGCGAACGCTTCATTATTGAAGCACTCCTCTATTTTCGCTTTATCGATACCAACTGCTTGAGCCTGCTCCTTCCAGCAAGTATCTATATCGTTTAGGCTGCATTTGCCCTCAAATATCTTTTCGACATAAGGCCAGAATTTATCCGGCTCATATTTCCATATGCAAAGCTGCCTCACATCCTCACGAAGCTCCGCTATGCCATGCATTGAGCAATATTTTGGAACTTCGCTGTTGGAATCCAAGCAGTATTCTGACTTTGCTTCTGGCTTTTCGATGTATCTAGGATCTTCCTTACACTTCCCCTGGCTGTCTGTTCCTTGTTCACATTTACATTTTGCCCCCCAGCCACAGTAGTTTCCATAAATCACATAATGCGGTTCAAACTTTATAGTATCGCCCAGAAGTTCGATAGCGGGCTTCAAACCTCTCTCGGCCTGCTGGCCGAATGGACAGAAGCTCATAACAAACATGAGCACTTCCGGCTTATCGCTTTTTTTATATTCAACAGGTTCTGGCGTGGGCTGTTCGATCGGCTCATTGAGGTCATAAATTGTTCCGAAAACTATTTTCTGTCCATCTTTTGTGGCATATATCGGACCTGCAGAAAGTTCGCCCTGGTCGGTCACAACCACAGCATCTATCTGGTAAAGGCACTCGTTGTATGGTTTTATATCCTCTATTTTTAGGCTTGCACCTCTGGGTTTCAAAAAGCTCTCCTCCACAAAGTACTTTACCATATCCTTAACCTCATCAGCAGGCAGTAGAGCAATACATCCCATGTTCTCTGGTGTGCTGGCAGTGGTTATTGCTGGCTGCACAGCACAGTTTTCAGGCGAGGGTTTTTCCCCAAGGTGTGGACTGAGGTAAAAGTAAACGCCCGCTGTTCCAATCAGCGCACCGCACAAAAATGCAAGCGCGATGAAGGGTATTAAAACTGGTTGTTTGCTAGTGGGTAACGCTTTGCTCTTCAATTTCTTTTCATGTGACATAATAAAAACCTCTGTGAAAAAATTTGCAAGAGAACGTTTTTAAATATAATCAATTTGTTCGATATCTGAGCGGAAATTTCATTAAACCTCGAAGTTAAAAAAACCTCACCAAAACCTATTTAATTGCCCGACTTCAGAATTTTTTTGCTGCTAAGAGGGTTGGTTCGGCTGGTTCGCTCGGAAGCGGGCCAGCTATTCACCAAAAGCTTTCAGAAACTTCTTTCCCTTCAAACCTATGCGCTTTGTTATCTTTGCGGCCTTCGCCTTATCGTTTCCTGCTATTAATGCAAGTTCTTTTTCATCCATTTTATCATTTATATACCGATCAATAGCAAGTTTATCGATTCCTTTTTCTTCAACAATTCGATCCAAATATTCATCAAATATTTCATTTATAAGTGTATCCCTCTTTTTCCTCACAATTTTTGCTATTGCATCCAGCCTCTTTACTGTGCCCTCTTTCAATGCAACCAAGTATTTTTTCCTAGCCATGCAACCCATAAATAGAGATACATTTGCAATTTAAAACTTTTGCTGGCTCTGCAAAGAGTGTGGAAAGTGTTTAAAAGGATTTCACAGCTAATATTGAGGTGATTTAATGCGCTTAACACTTGTTTTAGGCGCTCAGTTTGGAGATGAGGGTAAAGGCAAAGTGGTCGATTTCTTAGCGGCTAACGCAGATGTTGTTGTGAGGTTTAATGGCGGCAACAACGCAGGCCATACAGTTGTGGTTGGTGATAAGACATACAAGTTTCATTTGGTGCCAAGCGGTGCTGTTAGAGGTAAGGTATGCTGTCTTGCGAGTGGCATGGCGATAAATCCAAGCGTTCTCGTTGAGGAAATAGAGATGCTCAAAAGAGCAGGCAAAAGATTCAAACTACTTATAGATCCAAGAGCGCAGATAATAATGCCTTATCATATCTTGCTTGATGGCGCGAAGGAAAAGAGCGCAAGGAAAAAGATTGGCACTACTAAGCGAGGCATAGGACCCTGCTACGCTGACAGAGCTTTTCGCTCCGGAATTCGCTTTTGCGAATTTATTGAACCGAAAATATTTAAGGAAAGACTGCGAGCTGCGCTTCCCTTCAAGCGCAGGGAGCTGGCTTCCTATGGAATTAGGTGCCCGAGTGAAAAGAAAATATTGAAAGAATTTTTGCCACTGGCGAGAAAGCTTAAAAGCTATGAAGCAGATGTTTCCTTATTTATACAGAAGGCTCTTAAGCAAAAAAAGCGCATACTGCTCGAAGGTGCGCAGGGGTTTTTCCTAGATAATGACTTCGGCACCTACCCTTATGTTACCAGCTCTCATCCGATAACTGGCGGTGCATTGATTGGAATCGGCATTCCGCCCGGTTCATTAGAGCGTATTATAGGGGTTGCGAAAGCCTATTGCACGCGCGTGGGCTCAGGGCCTTTTGTTACAGAGCTTAAGGGCAAACTTGCGAATTTTATAAGGGAAAAAGGAATGGAGTATGGAACAACAACAGGCAGGCCAAGAAGAGTTGGCTGGCTTGATTTAGTGATGCTCAGAACCGCAAGCAGAATATGCGGCTTTACTGAGCTGGCGATAACAAAGCTCGATGTTCTTTCAGGGCTTAGGAAGCTCAAGGTTTGCTACGCATACAAGCATTGTGGAAAGGAACATAGAGAGGTGCCTGCAAACACATTCGAGGTTGAAAAATGCAGACCTGTTTACAGAGAGTTCAAGGGATTCAAACTGCCTGAAAAAATAAAAAGCATCAAAGACCTTCCAAAAGAAGCTCGCATTTATCTGCGCTTCATAGAAAAACAAGTAAAGGTTCCAATAAAAATAATTTCCTACGGACCAGAAAGGAAGCAAACGATTTTCAATCGGTAAATCAGCGATTAATAACCCTCTGCAATTTTTCTTTTAGTTCCTTTACTATTTCTTCTGGAGGTTTAGTTCCATCAACAGTTATCACTTCTATGAACGGATACTCCTGTCTTATGGTTTCAATGGCATTTGCATAGAGTTCGGCAAATTTTTGTAGGTTTTCAATCCTCGTTTCGTATTGAAATCGTTTTGTTTTAGCGGATTTCTGCATGTGTTTTTTGATTCGCTTCAGCGCTTCTTCTGGTTTAATATCTATGAACACTATAACCTCTGGCAAACGACCAAAAACAGCTCTTGCAGCGGCTCTTGTTACACGCCTAATTGCTTTACTTGGCATCGCATTACTTAATGAGAACGCTTCCAAGGCTGGGTGCCTTTCAATAAGCAGCATATCTTTCCTTCTTTGTGCCTTTACTGCTCTTCTAAATGGTAAGGAACCTATAGAAGCGCCAAGAATGCCTAAAAAGAGCAAATTTCTTCTATCGGCAATTTGTATAAGTTTTTGTGAAACACTGCTAAAAAATGCGAAAGGTCTGCTTTCTATTTCGGAATAATATGGAGGGTTTATTACAATACTTTCCAAACCCTTTTCCCTCAGTACTGCTTTTAGCTTTCTTGTTAAAGTTGTTTTGCCTGCACCATCTATTCCAATTACCGCTATGCTCTTAGCTCTCTTTCTTCCAATAAATTTTTTGTATAATTTTTCACCCAATGTTTTGTAGGTCATATGGTCTAGCAGTATTCTCATAAGTTTTGGTTCATGCACTAACAGGGAAACTGGATATGCGGCCCTGCCAACCAATGGAACAGTACCGAACAATATGGCCAGGCCACTATGTAAACGCCTGATTTTTTCGTATTCTTCTCTGCTCATTGTTTTTGTTATATATCGCCTGCTCGCTGCCTTCGCTCTAGCTGCAATTGTATAGGCAGGCCTTGCTATTGAACCAACACCAGCCATCACAACAGGCACTCCGCTGATTGCTAGATGGATTCCAAAATTAGTTAAAAAGGCGGATAGATAGCCCTCACTGAGCTTAGATTTCAAGCTTTCAGCTTCCTGATCACTAATTCTGCGCTCTGCTTCCCATCGCGCAATAGCTTCCAACGCGAAAGAAACTCCAAGGCGCTTTGCCCGCTCTCTAAATCTTTTCCTTCTCCTGCTTAAATTCGCCCATGCGGACCTAGCTTTTTTCCCCAATCTTTGCCCTCTTTTGAACCCTTTTCCTTTTTTCATTTTTCTTACCTGTAAAAGCGCATTAAAACTCTGGATTCGAAAAACATTTTTTCGAGTTCTCTCAGGAAATTGAATGCATCAATACCAACTCGAATTTCGTTAAGATACCTGTAAAACAGAGCTTTAACTTCGCTTAGGGTTTTTGGGGCTCTTTTTTCAAGCCATTTAATTGCAACCCTTCTTTTTCCCAGATCCCTTTCAACAGCTTCTTTTTCTTCCGGGTGTTGAGTTAAAAAAGCAACAAAAATGTTCTGATTTTGGCCATAGTCCAAATGCAGGTCTCGTATATCGTCAGCTATTTGTGCAGCTAACGACCAGTTGCGTAACGCTCTGCCTACCAGTTCTGCTTCCTTTTCAGAGAAACCATTTATAAGTGCCATTATTTTACCAAATGCTTCAAACGCCCTGCCTGTGGTATTCTCCTTCCACGAAATGACTTCATCAGGACCTGCAAAGTAACCAAGCTCCATCTCTCTCAAATATTCATTAAATACATCTCTCCTCATCTCGGCAAAAATTTTCAAAATTTGTTTTTTAGTTTTATTTTTCAGGGGCATTCCAGAAATCAATGAGGCAAATGCTGTGATGGTTTGCTTAGTTCTTTTATCTTCTTTTAATTGTTTAAACTTTTCAAGTTTTCTTTCTCTTACAAGCCTTTCAGCCAGGTTATCGAATGCTCGCATCCAGGTATAAATAAGGCTCAATGCTTTTGCTGATTCATTCCGCCTGAATTTAACACCTCTTTCACGTGCAAACCTTTGGAAAATATCAAGCATTAAATAGTAGTGCACCTTTGGTTTCGTGCCCAATCGTAAAAGCTCCCTCCGCTCACGAAAGTTTAAAAATCTATTAAAAGCAGCTTTTGTAACAGTTTTTGCAACTTCCCTGCGGAACGCCAATCTGGGCTTTGATAAGCGCAAAGGCATAAAACATAAACCTTTTCAGTGTTTAAATTGTTTTCGTTTCTTTGTTGCTGCCAAGTTATATGGGTTTTGGATATTTCACATCTTCAATTTTAAAAATACTGGCATTTGGCATATGCGGAAGTTCCTTAGCCCTACTAACTTGACATTACCTTCTGTTATTTTTCCCTTTCAACCTTCCTCTGTATGGGCTTTTGCTCAATTACTGTGCATTTAATGAACAATATTTATATAGTTTAATGTGCATTTATTGTATAGGTGAGTGATTATGAATGTGAAGCTTGGGGCACCTTATGAGACCATAATAAAGAGGATTATTGAAAAAGGATATGCTGGCAACCAAAGTGAAGTAATAAGGCAGGCCCTGCTCGCCTATGAAAGACTGCTTGAGGAAGAGGAAGTGATGCTGGTAAATAAAGGCATCGAACTTGAAATGCAGGAAATAAAAGAAGGAAAAATGAGAACCAAAAGCCTGAGGAGCATAAAAAAGAAGTACAATCTGTGAGCATGTATGAAAATAGTGTTTTCTGAGAGGGCTGAAAAAGAGCTGGATAGCGCTGATCAGAGCCTGAGAAAGCTTTTCATAAAGCATGCGGAAAAAATTGCTTTAATGCCACCGCGAAAGCATATGCGATTTGGTATGCCTTTCAATGTTGAAAAGGTGACCAAACAGGCAAGAATCATCTACCACATAGAAGGAGATACATGCTACATATTGCACTGTTTTAAAAC
>JAGHBI010000009.1 GCA_021161055.1 Candidatus Iainarchaeum sp.
AAGGCTTGCAACTGTTTTGCCTTTAAGCAAAGTGGATTTCTCATTACTTCCCAGTTTTTCCATTTCCGAAGCTTTTTTGATAACTGCTTCTATGTCAGCCCTGCTAAAATCAGAAATGCTAACAACATCAGAGAGAGAAAAAGCAATTTTCTTATTCTCCAGCGTAACAAACAAAACCCGCCATAACGTAAAAATGAAAAAGTATTTAAACCTTTCGAAGAGTTATGAACATATGTTCATAACTAAAGAAAACTCATGTTGCGCTTTGCGCCTATTTCGCCGCGAAGATTTTTTGGCATAAGCTCAGCAGCTTTTTCCCTGCCAAAGTTGCCGAGAAGCCAGGAAAGTTTTATGAAGGCTGTTTCGCTTAGCATATCCTCCAAGAATATTACACCAAGAGAGGCAAGCGTTCTGCCTGTGGCGTAAACATTTTCGTGCACTCTGCCGAATATGCATTGCGTGGTCATGCATACAACGCAGCCGGAATCAATAAGCGAGCGCAGAGCCTGCAAATTTTCCTTGTTTTTGCTCTCAGTAATGCCAATATGCCCCAGACCTGTGCCTTCAATTATAAGCCCTTTATATTTCTTCTCTTCAAAGAATGCAAACTCCTCTGGAAACATGTTTGGCCTCGCTTTTATGATTGCAACCCTTTCCTCAAATTTGTCGTAGAGCTTCAGCTCGGAGCCATTATACCTGGGGTAATCGCCCATATACTCTATGCCTGCCTCGCTCACCTTTGCAATTGGCTCCGCGTTTACAGCCCTGAACGCATCTCTTCGCGAGCTATGCAGCTTTCTCGTTTTGGTCCCCGGTAGGATACAGCAAGCATTGTCTGCGATACTGGCATGCATGCATATAGCAACGCCCGCAAAGTCGCTAGCTGTTATGAAGCGGGTTGCATTTATTGTATTGAGCGCTGCATCGCTGCTTGGCCTATCGCTGCTTCGCTGAGCGCCAACAAGGATTATTGGTATTGGAAGGTTCTCAAACATAAAGGAGAGGGCGCTTGCTGTGTAATGCATCGTATCTGTGCCATGTGTAACAATTATACCTTTTGGTTTGTGATTAAGCTCAGCCATTATTGCTTTTGCGAGCCTTGTGTAATGCTCAAAACGCATATCTTCAGAGAATATGTTTGAAAGGAATACTGAGCGAATGCGCGCGATTTTTAGAAGCTCCGGAAACAGCGCGAGTAAATCATTAGCATCAAAGCTTGGCGAAACCCCGCCAGTTGCATAATCCACTCTGCTCGCAATAGTGCCGCCTGTATGGAGTATTGTTACTAATGGCAGAGAAGGATTCTGCTTTATATCCACAGCTGCAGGCTTTGTGGGCTTTTTGCCAGCACCAATAGCTTCTACAGAATCAATTAATTCGGGGTTAAAGCCAGCATTGTAGCCATTATCAAGTTTTAATTCGACGAACTTGCTGGAAGGGAGTAGCACGCCCGTAAATTCGTTCCCTTGAACCTTTAACCTTACCCTAGAACCTACTTTTATATGCCTTTTACTCAGAAATTCGTCTGCGTTCATCCCTCTGAATAAAAACTGAAAATGTTTTTAATGTCTTCTCTTTCGCCTTTTTCGAGGCGTTGGCACGCCAGCAAATATGGAAAATTCAAGCTGCAGAAGCCAGGTAAGAAACATCGCTATTGCTGTTGCCACAGCCACAACGAAAATCAGCTCCAGCCAGCGATCGGTTCTGAAGAAAAAGTTGGTCATTCTCATACTCCAGATTCTGAAACGAAACATAGCAAATACAACTACTAAAAAGCTCGCTATAAATATTATTGCCCTTTCAAACAAGCTGAGTTTTCTCGCTAGCATTATTCGCCAACCCTTATGGTTCTCTGCTGATTGAACATTTCAATTATTTCCTTTGTTGTTGTCGCTTCCTCGGGTTTGCGGTCAACCCTCAGCTTTACAAGCCTTGGGAATCTCAAAGCAAGGCCTTCGCCAAGAACATCCTTCGCGCATGCATGTACAGGACTCTTCGTTATCTCATCAGCTATTACCTCTGCAACGTATTTTGGTTCCACCCAATAATCAGGCTCGAGCTCGCAGATAACGCGCGCAGGCTTCTTTTCCAATACAATCTTGCTGAGCATATGTTCAAACTCAACAAGTTGTTCTTCCGTCATGCCGGAACCTATCTTCGCTACGGATTCAAACGCATCTTTTTCCTTATTATAGACCGCACCGAGGAGCGTACCTAAACCAAATTTGGCTCTCGAGCCTTTGCCTTTATAGTATCCCACTATAACAACATCTATAGTATCGCTCAATTCGCCCTTATAGGAACGTTTCAATTTTATCCAAGCGAACTTTCGCGCGCCAGCAATGTAACGTTCATTCAGATCTTTAGCGATTATCCCCTCCAAACCACGCTCGATCGAGCTGTTGAAGAATTCCTCAAGCTCTTTCGGTTTATCTGTTATTATCATCTCTGTTAGGTTCACAACCCTGCCAGGTTTAATAATAGATTCCAATATTTTTCTCCTTTCGATGAATGGTTTATCCATAACATTCTTGCCATCAACATACATTACATCGAAAAGAAATAGCTTTAGTGGATACTTCTCAGCGAACTCTGTAATACCGTACTTCCTTTTCCTCTGTATTGTCACCTGGAAGGGGAAAAACTGATTTGTGTTTTCATCGTAGGCTATTGCTTCGCCCTCTACAATTGCTTGCTTGGCATTTAGCTGCTTGCGAACCGCTTTGACGATATCTGGAAACATGTAGGTCATATCTTCCTGCCTTCTCGAAAAGATGATTACTTTGTCAGAGTCCTTATGAATCTGCATTCTGAAGCCATCAAGCTTTGTTTCCACAGCGCATTTACCAAGCTTTGCAATGATTTCGTTAGCGGTTGTTAGGCGCTCTGCAAGCGTCGGCCTTATGGGTATGCCTATTGTTATCTTTATCTCATCAAGCGCAGCCAAGCCTTTTTCCTTCAGCTTTTTAGCAATATAGCCTAAGTCAGAGTGTATATTATATTTGCTTTCAATAAGTTCCCGCAGCTTTGCCCTTATCTGTCTATGCAATTCCTCGCCGGAATATTTCTCGCTAAGTTCCTTAACAATCGCTGGCTTTTTCTTCTTGAATTCCTCCATATGTATTTCAGCCAAAGCATCCATTATTGTGGGATCGCCAACACCCAAGCGCAATGTATTGAGAGGCACTCTCACAATAAATTTCGCTTCCAAGGGCTTTGCTGAATTAAGAAGTTCGCACAGCAGCTTTATCTTCAAATCCTGTGAGCCAGCGCCTGATGCCTTACTTATCTTTATGAAGTTCGAAAAAACCTTTTCAAGAGTAAGTTCTTCTGCAAACAAAGAAAGCTGTTTCTTATTCTGCACGAGCTGCTGAGCAACTAAGCCCAAATCGCCCTTTTCCTTGAAAAGTTTCTTCACATTGTCAATGCTATAACCAGTGGTTTTTGCAATAGCTTCTATCACAAAGCTCTCGCCTAGGCCTGCTTCAATGTTTTTGTATGCAGGGCCGAGCTGACCCTGCATGAGATAAACAATCTTATCG
>JAGHBI010000051.1 GCA_021161055.1 Candidatus Iainarchaeum sp.
GTCCTCAACTGTGCGATAATCTGCAGGCTCCCTCTGTTCAAAGTTTTCTATTATATGCGCTTTCCCCTCCTTAAGCCACACACTTCCGGGGAGCCAGCATTCCAACTGCTCAAAAGCCCATGCACTTGGAATCAGCAAAATCCAGAAATCGTTCTCAAGATAATTTGAATGATAAAGTTCAAACTGATCTATTATTTCATACCCTTTTACCTTTTCATTAATAAGTGTTTTGCTTATGTTTGCATCAACAGCAGTGATTGCCCAGCGTGTTGGAACAATTCTGCGATTCTTCTCAACACCGAGCAGGCCAGCACTGAGCAATCTGTGCAGGAAGGAGACAGGAAAACCACTCCTATAGAGCTCCAAGAGTGCATCATTAGCTTTCACATCAATATCGCTTACCAAATAATCCACTTTTCTCGGAACTCTTGGATTGCTTTCGAACTCAAACTTTCTCAGAGGTGCCTTAGGGCCTAAAGGTCCGCTAGAGCTGCTGAATGAAAGTTTTGGTTCAGGCTTTTTCGCAAGCTCAACCTCAATATCGATGTGCGAGGCGCTCATTGCAAGCTCCTGCACATTAACAAGCTCATAGCTTGGGTCACTGGCATCTTTAGCATGAAACTTTTTACCAGCCATAACAAGCGATGAGCGAAACTCGATAATGCGTTCAGCAGGCAGTCCATACCATCTTTCCGGTTTATCCAAAAGGGATACATCACGCATTCTTTCAGGTGTGCTTAGGGGATAAACACTAACTTTAGGATAATTATACCATGAGACGAATACGCCTGGCGGTGCATGCCCCAAGAATTCCCTTGCGATGTTTTTAGATACCTTTATCTGCGCTGAATAGTTCCGAAGCACTGGGCAGTAGCTTAGGCCGCAAAGGAGCTTGCCCTTACAGCGCACGCAGAGCTCAGAGAATACCATAAAAAACTTATGCTGCAATGAAATAAAAAATGGTTTTCGAAGCAAATTTCCTTTAAAACTTTACGCAACAAGGTTTTTTAAGTGGTTTTTCATGATTTCAGCGGGGGATATGGAATATTACAAGAGATTGTGGCATTCTACAGCACATGTTCTTGCAAGCGCTGTGAAGGAGCTCTGGCCAGATGCCAAACTTGGCATAGGGCCTCCAATAAAGGAGGGCTTCTATTATGATTTTGATGTTAAAGAGCCATTTACACAGAAAGACCTTGAACGCATAGAGAAAAAGATGCGAGAAATTATAAAAAAGGACCTGAAGTTCGAAAAACGCTTGCTAAGCAAGCAGGAGGCCAGGGAGCTTTTCAAGGACGAACCATACAAGCTTGAGCTTCTTGAAGAACTCGAAGGACCAGTAACAATATACAAGCATGGTGATTTTATAGACCTCTGTAAGGGCCCCCATATTAAGAGCACAGCCGAGATAAAGGCTTTTAAGCTCCTTCGCACAGCAGGCGCATACTGGCGCGGTTCCGAACAAAACCCAATGTTGCAGAGGATATATGGCATTTCATTCAAAAGTGAAAAAGAGCTTCAGGAATACCTAAAGAGGCTCAAAGAGCTTGGTGAAAGAAACCACATAAAGCTCGGAAAGGAGCTTGAGATATTTTCGATGCATCCAGAGGCCCCGGGTGCTCCATTTTTTCATCCCAATGGAACAATAATATGGGATGAGATACTGAAGTTCTGGAAAGAAGTGCATATTAATGAGGGCTATCGCTTTGTTATGACCCCCTTCATAATGAGCAAAGAGCTCTGGGTTCGCTCTGGGCATTGGGAGCACTATAGAGAAAATATGTACTTCACAAAGGTTGACGATAGGGACTTTGCGGTAAAGCCCATGAACTGCCCGGGGCACATCCTCATCTATAAAGAAAAGAGGCATTCTTATAAGGAATTACCAATAAAAATGGCTGAACTTGGCATAGTTCACAGGCATGAAAGAAGTGGTGTTTTATATGGATTGATTAGAGTGCGCAAGTTCATGCAGGATGATGCTCACATATTCTGTACAGAAGAGCAGCTTAAGGATGAGGTCATAAAGATAATAAAGCTCACAGATTACATCTACAAGGCATTTGGCTTTAATGAATACAGCATAGAGATAAGCACAAAGCCTGAAAAAGCGATGGGCACCGAGCAGCAATGGGAACACGCAACAAACGCGTTGAAAAGCGCACTTGAAGAGTTAAAGGTGCCCTATGGTATAAGAGAAGGTGAAGGCGCATTTTATGGCCCGAAGATAGATTTTCATATAAAGGATGCTCTTGAGCGAGAGTGGCAGTGCGCTACAATACAGGTTGATTTTTCAATGCCCGAAAAGTTTGACCTTTATTACATAGGCCCAGATGATAAAAAGCATAGGCCTGTGATGATTCACAGAGCAATACTTGGTTCCATAGAGCGCTTTTTAGGCGTTCTTATTGAGCATTACGCGGGTGCATTTCCAACATGGCTGAGCCCTGTGCAAGCCATAGTGCTTCCAATAACAGATAAGAACAACGCCTATGCATCAAAGATTGTTGCGGAATTGAGAGTACACAAAATAAGGGCAGAGGCTGATTATAGCAAGGAAACACTCTCAAGGAAGATAAGGGAAGCGCAGCTTAAGAAGATTCCCTACATGCTGATTGTTGGTGATATTGAAGAGAAAAACAACACAGTTACCGTGCGAACACGAAAAGGGATAATAAAGAAAGCGATGCCTTTCACCGAGTTCCTCGCAACGATAAGCGATGAAATAACAAACAGGGAGCTCGAGCTGAGGATAAAATAGCAGGGCAGCTGACAGAGATGACGGCATCAGGTTGCAAGGCTGGAAACACCACCTTAACACATGAAAAACTTTTTGTATTCTTTCCCTTATCAAATAACTTGACAGCAACCAGAGGGCGTAACATTTAAATAGAAGGAAAGCATTTTTATTGTTGATAGCTATGCCTGCTGAGTATTTGAAGGATTTGATTGAAAAAGCAAAGAAAAGCTCTGCAAAAGCGGAGGATGAGGACTGGTTAAAACAGCTGAAAGAGGAAGGCTTTGATCTTGATTTAGAGGAAGAACTGCCGATGAAGGAAGAGGAAAAGCCGACAGAAGAGAAAGTTGGGGAAAAGGCAGAAGCAAAACCTAAAGAAAAGGGAGTAAAACCCGAAAAAAAGAAGAAGGAGAAAAAGAAAGAAAAAAAGGAAGAAATAAAAGAAGAAGTAGAAGAGGTTACTGAAACTGAGGATGAGGAACTGCTTCAGGATAGGCTAGCAAGCATAAGAGACCGCCTCAAAGCAACTCTTGCCGAAAGTTATGCAGGTATAGAGAAAGAGGAAGCACTGAAGGAGGCACAGCTTGAGAGACCAGAAGGTGAAGCAGAAACAGAGAAAAGGATGGAGAAGGAGCTTACAGCAACCAAACGAAGTACTTTCGAGATTCCAGAAGAAGCGAGGCCACGAGAAGAGCTGAGCTCCGCTGAACGTGAGGTGGCAGGCGCTGAGAGGATTGAACTGGAATCTTATGGCAATGTAAAGATATATCGTGTTCCGGGACAGAAACTTCTATACTACTTTGTGCCTGTTCCAAAGCCTACTGAAAGTGAAAAAAGGATAATAAGAATAATAAGAGAGGCAGCGACAAGGCTTATTACAATTGAGCCCTACAAAATAAGAGATCCTGAGCAAAGAAGGGCTGTATACAGGCAGAGAGTAAGGGACATACTTGAATCCTCGCCCGAAATAAATA
>JAGHBI010000107.1 GCA_021161055.1 Candidatus Iainarchaeum sp.
AAAACTAATTTTTATGTCAAATAACTTGACAGCAACGTTTATATGTAAGAATTATAAATGATAAATGTATAATAAATATGGAAAAATCAGCCAGATTATCCGATGGTGAGGATATGCGTAATGATAACCTTATACAGCTTTTTCAGAGATTAGGGCTTACAGAGTATGAGTCAAAAACGCTGAACGCTCTTATAAAAACAAGGGAGATTAAGGCACCTGAACTTTCGAGAGCTGCGGAGGTGCCAAAGACGCGTGTTTACGATGTGCTCGAAAAGCTTATTCAGAGAGGTCTTGTTATAGAGCTTCAAGGCAGGCCTAAACGCTACAGAGCGAGAGAGCCTGAAAAGGTGCTCGATGCGCTTATAGAGGAGAAAAAAAGGGAACTTTCAGAGCTTATTGAAAGCGCTGAAAAGGCAAAGGCATCACTCAGAATGCCTGAAATAAAGGAAGAGGCTGGAAGCCGCGTACTCAGGGTCAAGGACAGGAACGACCTCGCAAAAATAATTGCGCTTGAGCTACAGACAGCTGAACGCTCGGTGCTTGGATTTGCCGAGGTGTTACCAAAGCACATAGCGTTAAGGAAAACCATAAAGGCGCTCAAAGAGAAGGATGTTGATGTTAGGATTCTCCACCCGCGAACTAATGAGCTTGCGGAGTTTGTTAAATATGGTATTGATGTTAGGCAGGCAAACCATGGGCTTGAAGCATATATAATAGATGATAAGAAGCTTGTAATAGCATTGAGCGACCTTAAGAGTGATAGTGAGGAATACAGCTTTGCTATCTGGCACAATTCGCCGATAATAGAGCCCCTTAAGCAGCATTTTGAAAGAAATTGGGGGAAAAGAGTGGATTAATGCAATTTTAAAAAGTATCGCTCCTTTTAACTAAATTATGCAAATCCTTGAAAAGAACACATACAAGTATGCGATAAAAAACGCTTTTTTGCACGATGGTAAAGCCAGCCTGCAGGCGGTTATTGGCAAAATAAAGGCTTTGCATCCCGATGTTGATATAAAAAAAGCTGTTGAGGCTGCAAAAGCGGCTGTTAAAAAGGTAAACAGCATGCGATTCGAGGAGATTGAAAAGGAATACAGGAGGTTCGAAGCTAAAGAAGGTTTTGAGCTTAAGCCCCCTAAAAAAAGCGAAACCCTGCCCAAGCTTCCATGGGCAAAGCACCAAAAGGTTGTTACGAGGTTTGCGCCAAATCCCAATGGGCTCATGCATCTTGGGAGCGCAAGAGCAGCAATATTAAGCCATGAATATGCTAGGAGATACAAGGGAAAATTTATACTGAGATTTGACGATACAGACCCCAAGGTTAAAACACCCATAGAGAACGCAGAGGAACTATTTAAGGAGGACCTGAGCTGGCTTGGCTGTAAAGTTGATGAAACATATTTTGCCAGCGATAGGCTGGATATATACAAGCAATACATGAAAAAGCTCATTGAAATGGGTAGAGCATACGTATGCACATGCGACCCGGAAAAATGGCGCGCGAAGATTAAGCAACAGATGCCATGCCCGTGCAGAGAAAAGAAGCCCAAGGAACAAATGAAAAGATTTGAAAAGATGCTGAAAAATGAGTATAAACAGGGCGAAGCAGTACTTAGGATAAAAACCTTATTGAGCCATCGCGATCCAAGTGTTAGAGACTGGTGGATCGCAAAGGTTGTTGATGAACCTAAGCATCCAAGGGTGCCAAGCACAGAGCATGTATGGCCAAGCTATAATTTTGCGTCGGCAATAGATGACCACCTCTTAGGTGTAACATTAATAATCCGCGGGCAGGAGCACCAACAAAATGAAACGAAGCAGATGTTCCTTTACAACTACTTCGGCTGGGAATATCCGCACACAATATATACGGGCAGAGTGATGCTTGAAGGAGTTACGCTTTCAACTTCCAAGATAAGGGAGGGTATTGAAAGTGGCTTATACAGTGGTTGGGATGATCCAAGGCTTGGCACTATCGCAGCGTTACGAAGGCGTGGTTTCAGGGCAGAGACTATAAGAAGAATAATTTTAAGCATAGGGATAAAACCCAATGACACAACAATAGAATGGAATACCCTTGCGGCAATAAACCGCGAAATCATAGGAGAAAAGAGCCCAAGAATAAACGCTTTGGAAGAGCCCTTTAGATTGATAGTTGAATATGCGCCGGAAAAGGAAATTAAGTTTGATTCCAGAAGCCTGAAATTGAACGCTGGTCTGCAGGACTTTGTGGTGGAAAAGCGCTTTGTGAGTAAGGTCAAAGCAGTTATAAGGCTCAGAAATGCTTATAATGTGCGGATAAAGAAGATAAGCACATTGCAGGCGTTTGCAGAGTATGCTGGCGATACTAAAAAACAACCAATAGTACCTTGGGTTCTAGAACCCATTGATATGTACATAACGATGCCTGATGCTAGCGTTCAGAAAAAGGTTGTGGATAAAGCGCTTAAGATGAAGGTCGATGAAACATATTACATTGATGAGCTCGGATTTGTGCGCATAGATAGCGTATCTGAAGAGAAAATCGATGCTTGGTTTGCGCATCGCTAGCAAGTATTCTGCAATGCTTTGCGGTTACAAACCATTTTAAAACTTCTCCTTTAATAAATTAATAAAGAAGGGCATTTGCTCTATTTTGCCGATGAAAAACCGTTTAGGTAGGAGGTGCCAATATGGAATTTAACGTACCTGAAGAGCTTATGGCCGAGCAGCTCAGAGTATTAGAGAAAATAGCTGAAAGCGGTAAGCTGAGGATAGGGGTTAACGAAGTAACCAAGGCTATCGAAAGGGAACAAGCGAAGCTCGTTTTTATTGCGCAGGATGTAGAACCTAAGGAAATAGTGATGCATATCCCGGTGCTCTGTGATGAAAAGGGTATCACGTATACTTTCGTTAGGAGCAAAAAAGAGCTTGGTGAAAAAGCAGGCATAGAGGTTTCCGCTAGCAGCGTAGCTGTTGTTGACCCCGGAAATGCAAATAAGGAGTTCACAGAACTGGTTAAGAAGATTCAAGGATTGAGAAGTAAAAAGGAAGGCAAGGAGGCAAATAAATGAGTGAGGGCACACCTGCAAAGGTTGTTGAAATAATAAAGCGCACTGGCGTGCAAGGCGAAATTGTTCAGGCGCTGGTTCAGATACTTGAAGGTCCGGAGAAGGGAAGAATAAAGAGGCGCAACATAAAAGGAAATGTGCGCCTAGGTGATGTTGTCATTCTGTTAGATACGGAGATTGAAGCAGCAGAAATTAAGGAGATTTAGGTGATAGCATGCGCTGTTCGTTCTGTGGTAAGGAAATTGTCCAAGGCACAGGCAAGATATTTGTACTGAAAACAGGGAAGACCCTAAACTTCTGTTCCAGTAAGTGCGAGCGGAACATGCTTGTGCTGAAGAGAAAGCCCCATAAGGTAAAATGGGTATCTAAAAGGGAAAAGAAGGTGTGAACGTGCTGGAGAGGACTCTTATAATCCTGAAACCTGATGCCGTGAAGCGCGGCCTTGTAGGGGAGATTATCACAAGGTTTGAGAGAAAGGGACTCAAAATAATTGCAATGAAGATGGCGCAGCTTGACAGGGAAATCCTTGAAAAACACTATGCTGAACATAAGGGCAAGCCTTTCTTTGAAAGCTTGGTTTCTTTTATGGGTTCAGGGCCTGTTGTGCTCGCAGTGCTAGAAGGATTCAATGCCATAGCAGTAGTTAGAAAGCTTGTTGGTGCAACCAATGGCAGAGAAGCCGAACCTGGCACGATTAGGGGTGACTACTCAATGAGTCAGCAGAACAACCTTGTGCATGCATCTGCAGACAGCGATGTTGCAAAGCGCGAAATAGAGCTCTTCTTCAAAAAAGATGAGCTTTTGAGCTATAAAAGTATCGAAGATAGCGTTTACTCTAAAGATGAATTGGAAAAGATGAACGCATATGAGTAAGCTAGTGGTAAGGGTCAAAAGGCTTAGCGAAGAAGTAAAGCTACCGAAGAAAGCATTGCCTGCTGACGTTGGTTACGATGTATTCGCCAATGAACAGGTGGTATTGCAGCCCGGTGAAAGAAAGCTCATAGGAACAGGGCTTAAGATCGCTATTCCAAACGGTTATGAAGCACAGGTGAGGCCGAAAAGTGGCCTAGCAATAAATTATGGAATAACAGTGCTAAACACCCCGGCCCCCAAAGACCCTATTA
>JAGHBI010000082.1 GCA_021161055.1 Candidatus Iainarchaeum sp.
CCTTTAAGCTGTTCGATATTGGTTTCAGTGCAATCAATGCCTAAATAATCAACATCAAATTCTGCAAGCTCTCTGCAAAGCCTCGAAAAGTCACCGAAGTATGCATGCAGCATCGTTTCACCGCTTAGCTTTTTTGTGAGTTTGCGATACGCTTCCTTTATTGCATCGATTTCTACTGTGAGCTCTTTATCATAAGCAAGGCTTGGCTCGCTCAATTGTATGCATGCATACCCAGCATCTCTTAGCCATTTGCATGCTTTACCTAACTCCTCTGAAAAGCTCACAAGCAATTCGTAAGCATCTTTATAATATCTGTTCTCGCTCAATGCGATGAATGTATAGGGTCCTGGAAGTATCGCTTTAAAGCCTGCATTCTTCCGTTCCTTGTAAATATTTGCAAATCTTTTCGCATCAAACTTAAGCTCATCTTCTATTACTGGCTTCCTGAAGAAATTGTTCGTTTCAAACCACCGCGTTAATGCTCCTAAAGAAACACCATCAAAGCTCAAGCATATTTGCCTTAGCAAATCCTGATGCCTGAGCATACCGTCGCTTAGAAAGGTAAAGCTGTTTTGCTTCTGCAATTCAATAAGTGCCCTTTCATCCTCTTCAAAAATAGCCTGCACTTCCTGTGCGGAAACCCTTGCTCTGTCAAAATCGCGCGTAGCTTGAATCAGCTTTTCACTTCTTGAATGGGTTCCTGTGAGAAAAGCTTCGAATTCCATATCCCCTAACGATTTGTACCTGCGAATTATTATAAATTGTTTGGGCTGTTTTATAAATTATGCCTGTGGACTTCACGCTTTTAAGGAGCTGCAAAGATGTTAATTGTTTATCCGAGAGTTTTTGAAGATTTAACATTGTTGCAGACGAAATATTGTTCCATCAAATAATTCAGGAAAAATTGCAATAACTTACTTTAGTTTTTCAGCTTCCTCAATTAGCATTATCGGTATGCCATCTTCTATGCGATAAGCGAGCTTGCATTTATTGCATATGAGCTTTTGTTCTTCTTTTCTGTATTCCAAAGCTCCTTTGCATTTTGGGCAGGCGAGCACCTGCAGTAGTTCTTTGGAAAGTTCTTGCAAGCTATCACCACAAGCATATAGTAAGCAAAATTAATTAAAATCGTTGTTGCTCTTATAGTTTTGAATGCAGGCTGATAGTGATCTTGAAGGGCTCCGCAAAGAGGTTGGAAACTGCAAGAGATGCTCCTTATGGAAAAACCGCAAAAATGTGGTTTTTGGTGAAGGGCCTGAAAACGCAAGCATCTTTTTAATAGGTTTGGGCCCCGGACGCAATGAAAACCTTTTTGGTAAGCCTTTTATTGGTGCTGCTGGCAAATTTTTGAATCACTTGCTCGCGTTGGCAGGTCTTTCTCGCAAAGAGGTTTATATCACAAGCGTTATGAAATGTTACCTTCCGAAAAATAAGGCAACAAAGGAGCAGATAAATGCCTGCAAGCGGTATTTGGATAGGCAGCTTGAAATAATAAAGCCAAGCATAATAATACCTCTTGGTAATGTTGCTTTACAATATGTATCTGAAAAATTTAACGTTGGGTTCGATAGGATAAGTAAGATTCATGGCAAACTTTTCAATGCAAAAGCTTCTTGGGGTGAAATAAAAATTATTCCTATGTATCATCCTGCCGCTGCTTTACGCAACGGTGCTCTGCGAAAAACGCTTGAGAAAGATTGGAAAAAGCTGCGGAGTGTGGTTCTTAAGTGAAAATATTGCCAATAGCGTTTGACTCTATGGGCACAAGGAGCATGTGCACCTTCGTGAAAACGAGAGATGTAAAGATTCTTATAGATCCTGGCGTTGCTCTCGGTCCAAGTCGCTATGGCTTAGCGCCGCATGCAATTGAAATTCGCAGGCGAGAGGAACACTGGCATGAAATAGTTAAACATGCAATGCAAGCGGATGTGCTCATAATAACACATTACCATTACGACCATCACAGGCCAGATGAAAATCTGGAGATATACAAGGATAAAATCGTATTTGTAAAGCATCCTAGAGAAAATATAAATAAAAGCCAGCGCGTTAGAGCGAGCTATTTTTTGAATAACATCTCCGGACTTCCGGAGAAAATAGAGTATTCTGATGGAAAAGAATTTTTGTTTGGAAACACGAGAATAAAATTTTCGCAAGCGGTATTCCATGGAACCAACGCAAAGCTTGGTTATGTTACTGAGGTTTTAATTGATGATGGTTACAGGCTTATTCACACAAGCGATGTTGAGGGGCCAAGCATTGCAGAGCAGGTGGAATTTATCCTGCAGAATAAACCAAACCTGGTGATTCTGGATGGGCCGCTTTCCTATATGCTGGGTTACAGATACAGTTATAAAAGTTTGCAGCTTGCAGTGGAGAATATGATAAAAATTGTGGGTATTGATTCTCTTGAGGCACTTATTGTTGATCACCATTTTTTAAGAGATTTAAAATGGAAGCAAAGAATCGCTAGCGTTTTTGATGCTGCAAACAGAAAAGGGGTTAAGGTTTTAACTGCCGCGGAG
>JAGHBI010000019.1 GCA_021161055.1 Candidatus Iainarchaeum sp.
AATTACATCATACTGCATAAAACCCATTAATGTGTTTTGAAAAAAGATTTTAATCCCTTTTGCCAGCGATTTTGGCAACATTCGGCTAACAGTCTGTTTTATATATGAAAAAAAAGACTTTTTTTATGCCAAAGCGCAAACCCGGGCTTGTTGAAAGAGGCTTGGCTAGACGTTACAAAGGTAAGTTGCGCCTAACTCCTGAAGGAAGGCGCAGGCTTGGTGAGCTGCGACAAACCTACGACCATATTCCCGAGGCCACAATAGGAAGATTCCTTCAATCACTGCATGGAAAAACGATGCGTAGCGTAAGAAGACTGCCTGAAGTGATGACAAGGAACATTGCCATTAGTGGAGGGCGCCTCTCATTGGCAAGAGTTGAAACTCGCTCTGGGCGCAGAGCGGTTGTAATTAAGGGCATACTGCTTCCCCACACCGTTCCAAGGCGCCAGTATTTTTTTATGCGCGCTGTGGAAAGGGCATTCTTGCGTGCCATTCAAAACAGAACTCTAAAGCCAAGGTATTACTCCTTCCGCCCTGTCAGATATCTGGCCGCTAGCGGACGTTTCATACTTTCAAGATACTATCCGAGGCCCTCGCTTGCAGATATCATCTACGAACTCGATAGAACAAAGCTTTTGGAGGTTATGCGAAGAAAAAGACAGAGCATGAAAAGTATTGGGGAAAACTTAAGAAATCGCAATGTGTTTAAGAGGATTGAAGCGATTGTTGATCTGGGAAGAATCGCAAACGAGGAAGCGAAGACCACACTCAAGAAAATACTCGAAACTAGCAGCTCGCCTTTGGTTCGGGGCTTTGCCTGCTATGCGCTGGCTCTTACCGGTGACCTTAAGATGCGAAAAATTCTGAATAATGTGAGGCTCACAGATGAAAGTGGCTTTGTGAGGTGGAGAGCTGCGGTTGCAATGTATATGCTCAGACAGGTGCGGAGAGGCGCAAAGGACCCAAGCGTGCTTATTCCGAAGAATATAATTCCATCGATATTTTTAGCCAATAATCCAGGTATCACCTACTCAAAGCTCAGGCAGATGTTCGATGAGGTAAAGGCGCATTTCGCTGTTGTAGAGCCTATCGCCCGGCAGAGTGTAAAAAGATATCGCGGCTACAAAAAGTTTCACATAGATATGGAAAACCCTGGGAACATTCTGGTTTTTGGTTTCGATGGGAAAGAAAGGTTTACAATAGGGCTCATTGATCAGGGCTAGCGCGTTCGCATTCACAGCTGCTGTTTTTCTTCAGGCTCTTCGAAGTTTTCCTCTAAGCCTTCTTCTCCTTCCGCATAGTCCTCGTAAGGTTCTGGTTCCTCGCCAGCTAGTTCTTCAGCACCTCTTTCAGGTTCCTCATAGCGTTCAGCATAGTGCCTTGCTTTTCTCCGCTTTCCTATGTGCGTGCTGAACTGCCATACAAAAAAGAAAAATATTGCGAGCAGGCATGTTGCAAATAGCGCACGCATAAAAAGGTTTAAGCTAAGCTGAATATCGCGAGCAATATATGCTCCAACTATAGAGCCTATTGTTGTAGCTATTACAAGCTCAACGAAACGCTTCACCGAATCAGAACCCATAGAAATAGAATAATCCATCCAGATATTTAATTTTTTCCTTTCTCTTGAAAATGCTGCGAGCTATTTACTTATGGGCTGATTTGCGCAGCTTTTTCTTTATAACCAACACAGATGCAAACTGCTTGATTGCCCTGCCAAGATACCTTTCTCTGAGATGTGGTGAGTCTCTTAAGCTTTCTGCGATGTGCTCATAGAACGCGTCCGTTATGTCAAGAACTCTTCTCTCCCACTTTACTACCTTAGCAGATTTTTCGACCCAATCTCTTCTTAAGGGTACCTTTGAACTGTGTCCGGAAAGAACAATAAAACCCCGTGGGTTTTCACTCATGGACCTTAAGAGTACTCTGACTGCAGCATGAGTTTTTCTTATTTTATTCAGCAGATGCGCTTCTTCAATCGACTCAAAAGGATTTCCCCCAGGTTCAAAAACACCATGGGCTATTATTATGTCAAATTTTTGCCCTGGGAACACAGATTCCAAGTTTTTAACATCACCAACCCTATAATCCAACTCTTTTGGAATATAGTTGGCAGGAGGCAATAAATCGATTGCATGAACCTTTGCGCCTGCTTTTAGGGCTATGTGCGATATGCGCGATACAAGACCCCCATATGGTGCAGGTCCTACTTCAAGGATGTGTTTAATTCCATTCCTTTTAAAGAGTTCGGCAAGATCTCTTTCAAGACTGTCGCTAACTTTAAATGAGGGAGTTTGAAACACGAGCTGTTCATACATTTCGCATAGAAGCCTGGCGCTTCCTGCACTTAAGTTTGGATTTCTCCTTACGAAAGAGTCTATGTTGTGCTCTATTCTCATTCTGATTTTTTTTCTTCGTAGCGCTAGTCGGCTGTTTTTAAGAGCATGCCCGGTTTTGCCGGATGTTTTTCCTACTTTTGCTACGTGAGGTTTTTTGATAGTAGATTCTGCTGTTTTCTTATCTGTTGAAAGCCTCAAACGCCTTCGTCTACCTCTCATAATTTTCATAGTGCAGGGGGGAGGATTCGAACCCCCGAAGGCACTAAGCCACAGCGCCCTGAACGCTGCCCCTTTGGCCACTTGGGTACCCCTGCAATACAAAAATAATTGAATGCCAATATTAAAAAACTTAATTTGAACAAAAGTGAAAAGCATTTAAATGCTGGCGGTATTTTTATTTTATGGCAAAAAGTAAGAAGCGCGTCGACTGGAAAACAGCATTGACGCTTGCAAAAAGACGGTATTCGAGAGCCGAAGCTGAAAGCTTCTATGATGCTATGTATGCTCTTTACCGGATGATCCTTGAAGAAAAGCCCGATCTGGTTGTATGGCCCCTGCGCGGCACCTGGAGTTTTGTGCGCATTCTGCGGTTAATTGCTAATGCTGAAAAGAACTCATCTGCGCTTCCCAAATTCTGCCAGCCGAAGATAGGGCAGGTGCACAGTGAGAAAGAACTGGCTGAAGGAAAAATGAGATCTGAACGCGCGCTCACGCAGCAGGAAAAGATGCGGTTGTTGCATGATGCTTTATTGAGGCATCCAGAAGTAACCAAAAAAGATTCACCGAAAATATTTCTGGTTGATGAGGTGCTGACTGGGGGTGCAATCTTCAAGAATTATACGTTGCTCAAAACAGTGCTCAGGCAGATAGGCGTGCGGAGACCACAAATTATCACAGTGGGTATTGAACATCCCGGGGAAAAGCGAAAGGATTATGAAGCGATGGCAAAGAATATTGGGATGAGGCGCCTAAAGCTAAAGAGGCTTTTTACCGTGGATAAGCTTCAATTCATGTATCCAATGACAAGAAGGCCGCCTAGAGAAGGAGACCCAAAGCTACTGTTCTATAAGAAATCTTATAAGGGTACCCAGCAGCTTATGCAGGATATATGGGAAGTGCACAGAGAAAGGATGAGGCAGCATAAGCGCAGGGTGTAATTCTCCAAATATTA
>JAGHBI010000069.1 GCA_021161055.1 Candidatus Iainarchaeum sp.
AGTTGAACTTATAATGGATGCCTTTGCATTTTTGAACAGGAGTAAGTAGTCCTTTCTCAATTTTCTGAGCCATCTTTCATCAGAACTTGCTATTGACGCCCCAAACCTTGTTTTCGTGGTTTCCCTTGTAGATGAGCTCCCCTCTGCTATATATGCCCCCAAAAGCCTGCAAAGTGCGCCAAATTCCTTGGAGCCAACTTTAATAATTCTCTTAAGCTTTACTGGTTTTTTCCGCTTTGTCCATCCAAACCATATGTACTTTCCATCTGTTCGAACCTTTGCTATTTTTACCCTTCCTTTGTAAAACATTTTATAAGAGCACCCATTTAGCTCCTCATACAAATCTAGCCTTTCAATGCTCTTTCCTTCAGGAATATTTTCCACTCTGAAAAGTTTATTCTTGAAATCTGCAGGTTTTACTTCCACAAGTTTGCCTTTGTCCAGCACCAGCAAGGAATGGTCTTCCGTAACACGGGTTTCTCCATACTTTTGATTAACTCTATATACTGCCTTGTCTGTTTTATGCCTTATAACTTCTT
This sequence comes from Candidatus Iainarchaeum sp., assembly GCA_021161055.1. Lineage (GTDB taxonomy): Archaea > Iainarchaeota > Iainarchaeia > Iainarchaeales > DTGL01 > DTGL01. The sequence continues at coordinate 540 of JAGHBI010000069.1, forward strand.
TTATCTCCCGCCACTCCGGCTTTAAGGTCTCTGGATTGATTGATAGTGCTTTTAGCCCCCGGGGCTTTCTGATATCTTTTCCGTTCCTTGTGCCAGCAGGAAAAGAGCATTCAAAAAGCTCTTTAATATTCATCACCTTTATGCGTGCCTTGCGATCCATTACTGTAACAAACCTATCTTCTGTTACGCTATCCCCATATATTGTGGTAAAGCCCGCTTTTTCAGCTTCGCGAGCAACCATCTGAACGTATTCTCTGCTCCATGCTGTTACTGCAGATGCGCATTCTCTGCTATACCATCTGAATCTTGCATAGCCCAATGTGCCATAAAATGAATTCAGTATTATTTTGAGCGAGTGCTGCCTCGCATAGATGAGCTTGTATTCATGACTGTCTTTAGGTAGTGATTTGAGCATTCTCTTGAGCCTAACTCGTTCATTGAAGAGCCTTTCTATAACCTCAGGCAGGAAGCCACGCTTCTTGGTGCAGAACCAGTGCTTGGCTGGGCTCGCATTCTTGGTTTTGCATTCTTCGTGCTTGCAATTCACAGTGTCAGGGCTTATATTGTGCGAAATTATTATTGTTGGGTGCAGGCTTGTGAAGTCAAGCACTGCTATATTTTCGTGAAGCCCGGGCAAGGGCTCGTATACGAAGCCACCCTGATAGGTCTGCATCAGCCTTATTTTAACATCCTCTTCGCTTGGTTTATTCGGCACAAGCATGCCTTTCTTGAACGCCTCTATCATCAGTAGCGCTTCAACAAGCTGTGAGCTTGAACCTCGCGTTGCATCAAACAGTGTATAATGCACGAGTTTTCCAAGCTCTATAAAGAGTGGCAGGTAGTCCTGAACTATTCTGTATGCAACCTCAGAATCCTTTCTATTATAATCTGCAAGTCTTTCCAAGCCCTTGCCGCTTTCCCATATATCGTTTATTTCCTCAGCAGGAATCTTCTCCTTGAATTCGTTGAACAATGCGCTATTAACACTTTCCAGATCCATTTTTACAAGATTCACAACTCCAAAGCGAGCTAGCATACGAAGCACTTGGTAAGCATCCACATGCAATCTGCCTTTTATCTTCGTTGCGATGTCTGGGCCCTTTTTAACACTTCTCGGCTCCGAGCCATCAACGCCAACATCAAACTTTATGCCAAGCTGCCTCGCGCGTTCCTTCAAATACGGCAGATCAAAACTGTCCCCATTGTATGTGACTATAATATCCAGATCCTTTTCCTTTATCTTTTCTATCAGGGCCTCTATGAGTTTCTTTTCATCAGCCACCTTTATCGCATAATCTACCTTTATGGGTTTTGTGCATATTACAATGCGTTCCTCACTATCTACGTACGAAGCCATTATTATCGGGTCTCTCTTCGGATCAGAAAATCTGCCCCGAGAATAGGTTTCAATATCTATTGCAGCAATCTTCAGCTCGAAGGGTTTTTCATTAATTTTTCTCATTTCCTTGAGCTCAAGGCTTTTTTCATCATAGGTTACCTCATACATTGCTAACGGCTCCAAGTCGCGGTCTATAAGGTAGCGCTTTGAAAAAGGTATATCATATTCGCGCTTATGCGTTACGAATTCCTGCTCTCTGATGGTTTCGCGAGAGTCCTTAACATCCTTGGTAGAATTGAATATGAGCTTTAATGCCTTTACCGGCTTTTCTTCACCGAGCATCGTTCTCTCAACTATTTCTATCCTCTTTATCTTAACCCCATTGAATTCCCTTTCCATTAATTTCCGCACAGCTTGCTCGGGATCGCAATTCACTGTTATGTAGAAGTATGGTTCAAAGCTGGGGTCTGTAAGCACAATCTTTCCTTTAGACGTCTTGAAAAACAGCCTTATTATGGAGCGTTCTTCTCTAAGGTAATCAATATCAAGCAGCATTGCCTTGACTGTTTTCATACTTTCACTTAATTAAAAAAAGCTCTGAATGATTATATTCTTTTCTGTTGGCTCAAACTTAAACATTTAAATATTTGAATGCTATTTTAATA
>JAGHBI010000016.1 GCA_021161055.1 Candidatus Iainarchaeum sp.
CCTCCAGAATCAACATACCAGCAGAAATCAATGGGTACAAGCTGGTTCTGCGCAGGCAAAACAAACCTTGCTGTATAGCGTGCGTTCTTTTTTATATTCGAGCACATCAGAACATAGCTTAAAGTTTTGCCATCAACAACCACACCGGAAAAAACATCGGAGGGAACGCACTGAACAGAGGCGCCGGTACTTTGCTCAAAGAGAGTGAAAAATTGTGGCAGGGTTTGATACACCAATGCTTCTATTTCAGCTTGCCCAAGAGCACTTAAATCCTGACCAGACCAGTAAGGGAGATAATATGCGGCAAGCGTATCGATATCCTCATCTGAGAAGTATATATAATAATTGGGGATTATATCTTGTGGTTCTGGTGGTGTGCCTGGTTGCGTTGGCTGTGCTGACGAAAGCGCGAAAACCTCGCTCTGCGAGCTCACCCAATCAGTGAACGTTCTTGGTCTAACGCTTGTCCTGAATCTAACCTCTAATTCAATTATAACCTCCTGAGACTCCCCCGGTTTTATTGCGTAACTTCTATCTGTTTTATAAAATATTGGGCCCTTTATATCAACAATTCTGTGTTCTATCCCTATATGGCGCCCATCGCCGAGGGGATTCTTTTTGTAACAAAACTGTGTCTCGCCTGCTTTGTGATGTGTAGCATAGCTGAAGAAGTTTCCGCTGGAGAGGCTCCAGCATTTTAGCGCAAATTGCTCGCCAGAGCCAGCATCAGTGAATCTGACCTTAAAGCTTACAGTTGGTCTTTTATCGGGCGAAGAATCTTCGGAGCTTGTTGCACCTTCCACTAGCGGCTGGTAATAGTAAGGTATTATCAAAAACCTGCCATTAAGTAAGCTATCTTGAGTGTTATTCAGGTTTGTGGTGTCTATTTCAAGTGCCGAACTTTCATCCAGTTTAACATCTTTGTCTGTGGGCACACTTGTTTGGAGAACTCGCGTTCTAATAGTAAATGCATTCACAGAACTGAATAAAAGCAACAAAAAGACAAAAACCAATATTTGCTTTCTTACACACGATAACATTATGGCCACTCTCCTGGCTGGGCATCTCTTATCGTGCCCTCCCCTTCTATAAGACCTCGCTCAGGATCAAATGTCCAGGGAATTTCAATTACCTTAATCTGGCTTGCGTTGGCAGGTCGCTGGTAAGGCTGCAAAACCTGCGGGTCTGGAGTGTAGAAAAGTGCTTTGTACTCAACCCCATACCCCATATTATCAAACTTTAATATAGTATGAAGCGGGATAATGTAACCTTCATGCGTTATTGTGCCCGTGAATCCTTCCTCAATTGTGAAGGGTTTTTCATTGCCCTGAGGATCAACAAGCTTGAAGATTCTATCCTCTATAAGGGCTTTGTAAACATTTTTGTACTCTCTGAGAGGGTATGCACTTAGGTCATTGCCAAAAACTTCCGGGAAATCCCTTCCTTTGTAATAGGGCATGTACCTTTCCACAAGCGTTTTGAATGCCGGACCGCTAAAAACAACAAGCAAAAAAGGCTTCCTACTTACAACCATGGACACAGATACTGCATAATCATCTATTGTGGTTATCTCCAGGTCCTGCTCCCAAGTTACGTATTCATCTGCATCAACAGAAAGGTGTATCGGCACGTGCAGCGGAGCGTTGAATTTTGCAATCCCATCCACAACCTGTTTCTGGTCAATATAAAGCTCTTCAGTAACGGGGTCATTAAATGTTATTGTGGCTCTTGCATTTTCTTCTGCACCAAGAGGCCTGCCCGTTTCAGAGTCTATAACCTCTACTGTAAGGTTTGGGCCCATATTCAGGCGCTCGAGCTCATACTTTTTTCTCATATACCAGGTGTATTTTATAGGCCCCTTTTCCGTTTTTCTAACCTTTACCGCGAACTTCAGATAGGCATCATAACAGTGCCTGCCCGGAACAAAATCACAGTTGCTTCTGCACTGGTTGTTAGCGTTGTCCACGAAATATGGCATTTCTATATCCTCCGGGTTCTGATAAAGCCTTACAACAAATAAGTCATCCCATCCAGAAATGTTGTATTTTCGCTCAAGGGCAGAGCTGCTCTCATGGTACTCCATACGCTGATAACGGTTGCTTCCGTCCTCTAAATCTGTGAACTTTATAGTCGCAGCGGGTGTGGCAGCCCTTTGCACAACCTTGCCGTCAGGGGTTAAAATCTTTGGGCTGAAGCTAACAAGTTCCACCTTATACGAATGGAAAAGTTTTCTTCCAGTATCCTCTGCTTGAAAATTGGAAAGATCAATAATAAAACCATCTTCTTTAGTTTCATCGATTTCGCCAATCGCAAACATATTGAAGCGTCTTCCCCTAATATTTGCTTCTACTGCGCTTTGTTTGGGTCTTGCCCTGACCTCGAGCCATTCTGTAGGCTGTGCCCAGTCAGCATCGCAGGCTTGCTGAGCTATTGCGGTGCCTGCAACCTGAACAATATCTTCGGCTGCTTCAGTAAAAGCTTCTGCATTAGCAACAATAATCTGCTGATAAAATTCCTCGTAGCTCTCAACGCAAATTGAATCCGTTAACGGTTTAACATAGCCAGTTACAGGGTCCCTATAGCGAAACCTTATGCAGAAATCCACAGATACGGTGCCATCGGTGTTCGATGCCACATACCATGTTTGAGGTGGGCCTTTTGCAACCTCATAGGTTGTTTCATAAAATGAAGGCGCATCAATTCTTTTTATTTCATACCTGATGTTATCAGCGACAACATAATCATAAAAGACCTTGTCGATTACTGCTTTATAGCGTCCCTCATTGACTGTGCGTCTCCTGCCGCGATACTCATATTCCAAAACAATGTTTGCCTTCGGCCCTGTATCTGTGGGGCATCTGTAAATGCAGCTACCGTCTTTTCGATATACTGTTGGAAGAATTGCACGCAGTGTGAACGTATACGGCACGTGCATATTATCAAACAACAAGGCAAGGTTCGATTCAGTTGCAGAGGTTATATCAACTGTTATGGATTTTTCTCTCACTAATGCTCTACCAGAAGGCCTATTACTGGGTTCAAGAGCATAGCCTGTACTGCCATCGGGAAGCGTTGTCGGAATGAGCTCGGTGGTTATTGTAAAACCATAAGCATTGAAAGCGAGCAGTATTAAAGCCAAATAAATGAAAGGTTGCTTATTCATCTGCACACCTCCTGAAGCCCTGCAACAAGTGCTCTCTGCCTGCTGAGCATTCTGTTAAGTTCCGCAGAGCTTACATTGGCACGTAGATGAAGTTCCTCAAAGTTTTGGGGATAATTTTCGGAAAATCCTCTAAGTTTTTTCCCATATTGATTCACAAGAGAGACGAGCTTTTCCTGCTCAGATAAAAGATTTGTAAATGATGAAACATCGCTGCAGGGGTCCTTGAGCCCTGCAACCCTCTCTTTAAGCACAGAAATCCTTCTCCGTGTCAGTTCTATATCTACAGCTGTACTGTATATATCTGCCAAGTCCCTGAGCCAAAGAGTATTGCTTTGCCTTCGAAATGCCCTGAACTTGTTTCTCATCTCCACTAATTCCGCATCGGACAGATTTAAGAGTTCACCATATGCATTGTTGAAATAGTCTGCGTCGATTCCATAAGCAACCCAAATTGCCTTCAAATCTTCAAAGGTGTCTTTTGGTGGTTTTGGTTTATGTGCGAGTAAAAAATAG
>JAGHBI010000045.1 GCA_021161055.1 Candidatus Iainarchaeum sp.
GCGATTTGAAAGAAACGGCTTGGTTGAGCTGCGCAAAGAGCATATAACCAAAGACGTTATCGAATATTATTCTTTCCTCGTGAGAAAAAACTTTGTTCAAAAGTTTTATTCACACTCTTCAAATCCACGCTCCTTATTTCCTATGCTTCTCGTTTCTTTCTATAGAAATATTTCTGTGGGTTCGGAAAGAAACATACTTTCTCTCAAGCTTTCCTTTGTTGCGGTAGGTTTTATTGTAACATTTTTGAGTTCCCTTCTTTCCTTCTTTTTGGTATTGTCTGCATTTTTGAAGGTTGCGAATTCTCCAAATGAAATTAAAAGACTGGTAAAGGACTTTCTCTGGCGTTATATAAAGATAACTCTTGCAATTTTCTTCCTGTTCATCGGTTTCTTTCTTGGAGCAATTCTTCTTTTTCTGCTGTTCGCAAAGTTGTGGGCAATCGGCATGCTCCTTTTCCTTTTTAGCTTTCCATTCTTTATGCTATGGCTCTTTGTGTTCTGCTATTACCGCTATGGAGTATTCCTCATCGACTTTATAACATGGCTTTTTGAAAGTAAAGAGATTTCCCAGCACAGAGAACAATGGTTAAGGTTTAAGACATTCGTGTGCAATTATTCTGCGCTTGAAGATAAGCCATTAAAATATTACGAACTCTGGGATGAGTTCTATTATTATGCTTTGGCTGTTGGTGCCATCAAGCAGGTCAGGTTTGCATAGCGTTTCAGTTCCGTCAGGTTATTGAATATATTACAAAAGGGATAATTGCGGAATTCATCCCTGTGAGTGCTCATATTTGGGTGTGCCTTTATTTTGACTATTGACATGCTTTTCTCTGGATTCTGCAATAAGAATATATGAAAAAATTATTAAATAACAAAAAGTACTTACTAATTGCAATGAAGGGGAAAAATGTGCTTGCGAAGGAGGTCAAAAAGATAGAGAAAGAGGTCAGGCATCTGAAAAAAGGGGTAAAGCACATTGAAAGAGAGATCGGGCCAGGAGTTATAACCGGCGGCGCAGATAATGACCCTGCAGGTATAATCACCTACACAACCGCGGGCGCTCTTTTCGGCTACGCATTGCTCTGGGTGCTTGTATTATGCACACCGCTTATGATCGTTATCCAGGAGATGGCTGCTCGCGTTGCTTTGGTAAAGCGCAGAGGTCTGGCTTCCATAATAAGGGAACATTATGGGAAGCGGACAGCAATGCTTGTTATGAGCGGTTTGGCGGTAGTGAATATAGCCACAATTGGCGCGGATATTGCCGGTGTTGCTGCTGTTTTAGGTCTGCTAACCGGCTTGCACTGGGGCTTCTTCATAATCCCCGTAACCGCTCTAATAGGCTACTTAGTGTTGTTTAAAAAATACAGAACGATAAGGAAAGTATTGCTTGCACTAACCGCATTGCTTTTTGTATATGTCCTTTCATCCTTCCTCGCGAATCCAGACTGGCTTGAGGTTGCTAAAGGTATAATTCCTAGCTATACGAACTCTGTTACATTCTTCATGGCTGCTGTTGGAATAATCGGTACAACTATTTCACCATATATGCTTTTCTGGCAGGCTTCTGATGAGCTTGAAGAACACAAAACAATAATAAGGCCTAAGGATTTAGAGCTTGACACTGCTCTGGGCATGGCCTGGTCCAACATTATTGCTGCATTCATAATAATTGCTGCAGGCTCAACACTCTTTGTTTTCGGCGTGAGCGTTGATACCGCTGAGCAAGCAGCATTGGCATTGCGCCCGCTTGCTGGAGATTTAGCCTATGTGCTCTTCAGCATTGGCATAATTGTTTCGGGCTTTTTAGCATTGCCTGTGCTTGCAGGTTCAACCGCTTACGCTGTTTCCGAAACGTTCGGCTGGCGCGAAGGCTTAAATAAAAAGGTTTTCTCCGCAAAAGGCTTCTACTTCGTTTTTATGCTTTCCCTTTTAGTAGGTTCGGCCTTGGCGTTTCTTCCAATAAACCCCATACATTTCCTCTTCTATACGCAAATACTTGATGGTTTTCTCACACCTTTTTTAGCTGTAGTTCTGCTTTCGCTATGCAACAATAGGGAAATAATGGGCAATTATGTTAATACAAAGCTTAAGAACCTTTTTGGAATAATGCTTGTTGTGGTTCTGCTGGCACTTGATATAATGCTCTTAATGCAGATTATTTAATCCCCCTGTTTTCACACAGGCAAGCTTTCAATCGCATCGAAATCTGCCTTTCTATAATCTGGCAAATGCTTTGGCTTTTTCAGCACAGGCGCTTGCTTGATTGTTTCGAGTTCGCTTATTGCTATCTTTCCATAGTACAGGCCGTTTAGTGAGGCGCCGCGTTGCAGAAACTCCTTCACTGAAAACATCCCTTCTAAGTAGAAATAGTCTTTTGTAAAGGCTCCGGGCTCTGCTGTGGGACAGCCGCGCTTCGCTCTTTGCGTAAGTTTATAAGCTTTTTCAGTGGGAAAGTACTCTCTCATATGTTTGAATGTTTCATAGAACGAATACCTTGTTGCGAAGTGTATCGCAACTACTCTCCCAGCGTATTCCCTTATAAGGGCATCGCTCGATTTTTTGAATAGCACCTCGTTTATTACTGCTAAGCCCTCTTCTGTTTCAAGCCATTCTGCACCTGCACCTTCAAGCAGTAATCTGTATGGCTGCATCGATGCGTTTATATGTCTGTATGCGTGCGTTTCCACCTCATGCACAAACAATCTTTGCATCTCTCGCAATGTGTACGTTTCATTGGAATTGATCTTTATAATTTTTTCAGCCGGCAGCACCATAGCGTTGGCAGACATGTTTTCATCAAGCACAACCTTCCAATCAATGCGTTTTTTGTTGAGCATATTCTGCAAGTATTTGGCAACTCTTTCGCTGCCAAACCTCTTGCCAAGGTCTTTTTTCGGTTTCTTTTCAAGTATTTCAAATGCCTTCTTTACAAGCCTCCTGCTCGGTTTTCCATAATAGGCAACGCTTCTCGCAGGAAAGGCTTTGCTGCCTATGCTTCTCACAAGTTCGATCTTCTTTATTGTTTCGTTCCTCTTTTTGTTCAAGAGCTTTTCAAGGCCTTCTTCCTTAAATTCAAACTCCTTCAACTTTCTGATTATCTGTGAGTATTCGTGAGAAAGCGCGAAGTATGTGAACAGTATGTTTCTGGGCAGATATGAAAAGAGGGGGTTGTATTCAAGACCTTTTTTAAGAGCGTTAAAGAACCTTTTCTTCTGCACCAGCGAGTTTACAGGCTCGACAAATTTCAGTATATCTGTTTCAATCCTATCAATAATCTCAAACAGTTCCTTTTCCTTTGCCAAAAATTCGCGCATTTCAAAATGAAAAGTAAAAAAAGGATATAAACCTTGAGGGAGCCACAGAAATCTATGCAAGTTTCCATGGCAGATTCTTTACAGGCTTTCCATATGCGCGGTCGCCAGCATCGCCTAAACCAGGAACAATGTAGCCGGAAGCGTTCAAACCAGGCCCTATGAAATCCTTTTCCATTACCTCATCATCCAAAGCGCATATAAAAACATCAGTGCCTTTAGGGAACGTTTTGCTTATTTCCCTTAAGCCGGCGGGGCTTGCTATTACCGCCAGAATCTTCCAGCTCTTTGCCTTTCCATAGGGCTTTAGGGCTTCATATACTGCACACAGGCTATGTCCTGTTGCAAGCATAGGGTCGATTATTATCACATGCTTTCCCTCTATTTGCGGTACTTTGGCATATTCAACCTTTACGCTCAGATCCTTCTCGCGCCAGCAGGAAACAAAGGCTATTTCAACGCTCTTTATCATCGCATTGAAGCCCTCTGCAATAGGCAAGCCTGCCCTGAGAACAGGCACCACAACAAAACTATCTTTCAGCTTAAAGCCGCGAGCTTTGCCTAAAGGGGTTTTTATTTGGATTTTCTCAACCTTTGCTTCGCGCAGCAGTTCGTAGCTGAGCAGTTCACCCATTCTCCGTAAAGCCTGCCTGAATTCAAAACGCTTTGTGGTTCGCTTTCTAAGCCTTGTAAGTTCCTCGAGAATCAGCGGATGGGTTATAATACGAACATTAATGCCTTTTCTTCCCAATGCCCTGAGAAATCGCTCACGGTTGTAATTTTTCCATTCGCTTTGCATCGGAATAATCTTTGGGAAAAAGGTTTTTAAACAGTGGCTGTTTTTCTGCAAAATCCGGAATTCTTTTATGTAAGGTTTAAATTAATTTTTTAGGTTTTTTATTAAAATTGGGGTCTAAGATGGAATTTCCGAAAAGACCGAATTTTAAGGAGCTTGAGCAGAGGATAAGCGACTTTTGGTCAAAGGAGAAGATATACAAGTTCCAGCCGAATTCAAAGAAGCCTGTGTACAGCATAGATACACCACCGCCAACAATAAGTGGTAATCTCCATATAGGCCATGCGTTTTCATATTCGCACGCGGAATTTATAGCACGCTACCGGCGCATGCGTGGCTATAACGTCTATTATCCATTCGGTTACGATAACAACGGTCTGGCCACTGAAAAGCTCACAGAAAAAACACATAATGTAAATGCAAAAAACATGCCTAGGCAGAAGTTTGTAGAGCTGTGCCTGGAAACTTCGCGCAGGTTTGAGAAAGAATATGAACGCGTTTTCAAGCGCATGGGTCTTTCCTGTGATTGGGATGAATGCTACAGAACGATAGAGCCTCGTGTACAGAGAATATCGCAGGCGTCTTTCATAAGGCTCTACGAAAAGGGACGCGTTTACAGAAAGCTTGCTCCTACAATCTGGTGCCCTAAATGCGAAACCGCTATTGCTCAAGTGGAACTCAAGGATAAAGAGAAGGAATCGACATTCAATTATATATTGTTTGAGCTTGAGGACGGCACCAAGCTGGAGATTGCCACCACGCGTCCAGAACTGCTTGCAAGCTGCTGCGCTGTTTTTGTACATCCTGATGATGAGCGCTACAAGCACCTGATTGGTAAAAAGGCAAAGGTTCCTCTGTTTGATTTCTATGTACCGATAATGGCTGACCACAGGGTTGACCCGAAAAAGGGCACAGGCATAGTGATGTTCTGCACATTTGGCGATCTCACCGATGTTGAGTGGTTCAAGGCATACAACTTTGAACCGAGGATAAGCATTGCACGCGATGGCACCATGAATGAGCTCGCTGGAAAATATAAAGGGCTTACCGTTAAGCAAGCGAGAGAGGCAATAATAAATGATTTGAAGGAGAAAGGCCTGCTTGTGAAACAGGTTCCGATAAAGCATACCGTAAACGTACATGAACGCTGCAATACCGAAATAGAGTTTTTACTCACAAAACAGTGGTTTATTAAATATCTTGACCTCAAGGAGGAATTCATCAAAGCAGGTCGCGAAATAAAGTGGTGGCCGGAGCATATGCGCGTGCGCTATGAAAACTGGGTTAACGGCTTGCAATGGGACTGGTGTATTTCAAGGCAGCGTTATTTTGGAGTCCCTTTCCCTGTATGGTACTGCAAGAGATGTGGCAGAGAGGTGCTTGCTGATTATGAGCAATTGCCTGTTGACCCACTGAAGGATAAACCAAACAAGAAATGCTCCTGTGGCAGCACCGAATTCGAACCAGAGAAAGATGTATTGGATACATGGCCTACAAGCGCATTAACCCCTTTGATAAATGCTGGCTGGGATAAAGGAACAGAACATAAGCGATTCAAGATGCTCTATCCTATGAGCTTGCGTCCAAACGCACACGATATAATCACTTTTTGGGACTTCAACACCATTGTGATGGGTCTGTTCCACACAGGAAGGCCACCTTTCAAAAACATCATGATTTCTGGCCATGGTTTGGATCCGCATGGCCAGAAGATGAGCAAAAGCAAGGGTAATGTTGTTCTGCCTTTGGATGTGATGGAGAAGTACTCTGCAGATGCATTGCGCTGGTGGGCCGCGAGCGTAAAGCTCGGCGAAGATCTGAATTTCCGCGAGGAAGACCTGCAGGCAGGCATAAGGCATGCAACGAAGCTATGGAATACTGCTCGCTTTGCTTCGATGCATATAAAAAGCAAACCGAAGAAACCCAAGAAACTCAACGTTATTGATAGATGGTTGCTCGCAGAGCTTAACGAAGTGATAAAGGGATGCACGCAAGCATTTGAGCATTACGAATACAGCAAGGCAAAGATGCTCGCAGAGCATTTCTTCTGGAATATTTTCTGCGATTATTATATTGAAATGATAAAGCACAGGCTCTATTCTGGCAAGGAAAAAAGCTCTGCGCTGTGGACTCTCTATAACGCACTTCTGATACAGCTTAAACTGTTTGCGCCAATAATACCGTTCATAACCGAAGAAATATACCAGATTCTTTTCAGAGAATACGAAAGGGATAAGAGCATACACATTAGCTCATGGCCCGAGCCAAAAAAAGAATGGCGCGATAGCAAAGCATTGAAGCTTGGCAGAATTGCTATGGAATGCATTGCTGCTCTGCGAAAGTGGAAGAAGCTGAGGAATATGAGCCTTGCTGAAGAGGTGGAGAGCGTAACGCTTACACATCCCAATACTGGCGATGTCGAAAAGGTTCGAAGCGAAGTGGAAAAAACGATGCGCATAAAGAGACTCATTTTGAAGGAAGGACGTGAGGTTCTTGCAGAATAAAGAGCAAAAAGCAGTTGTGCTGAACTTTTCCCGGGAAGAAAAATGTGCTGTAAAAAAGGCACTTGCAGATTTCCCTGAAAAAGATGTCAGAGCTCCTTTTGAAGAGAAGCGCTGGCTTATTGATAAATGCACAGTAACACTTTATAAAACAGGAAAGCTTGTTATTCAGGGCAAGGGCTGCGAAAACATAGCTAAATCGATACTCAAAAAACTTCTCCTTAAAGAAGAACTCGTGCTTGGTATTGACGAGGCTGGCAGAGGCGAACCCACAGGTGCTTTTACAATCTCTGCTGTGCTCGCAGATAAGAATAGATTGAGAGAGCTCAGGGATAGCAAGAAAACAAAAAAGCTTGAAGAAAAGCGCGTGCTTGTGGAGCAGAACTGTTTGGCCAGCCTAACTGCAATCTTTTCTCCAGAGTTTATAGATGTGGCAAGAAAAAGTGGCATTACGATGAATGAGTTGCAGAGGAGATTTATTGTGCTTGCCCCGATGCTTTTCAAAATACCTGCGTTAAAATTTAAGGTTAAGGTGGATGGCGCGCGAATAAAAGGCGCTGGCAATGCTGAGTTTGTTGTTGGTGGCGATGACAAATGCCCCGTTATTGCCTCTGCAAGTGTTCTTGCAAAGCTCGCTCGCGAGGATTTTGCAAACAAGAGAAAAAGAAGGACATGGAAAGCTAAGCGCTAGTTTTACCGCCCCTGAAAACGAGTTCCCTTATCTTTTCCTCCAACTCTTTATCATATTTTTGCTTCTTTTCTTCAGGCTCTTTTAGGTGTTGCTTCATAGCTTCTATAGCTATCAGTGCTTCTCTCCTAAAGTCCTCAAGTCTTTCTATCTTTTCATAGAGCTCGTCTTTTGATATCAGAGTGTGACCGTTCTTTGAGAGCGCCCCCTCGAGCCTGTTTATCTTTTTGAAAGCAAAATCTATTCTGCTGGAGTTCTTCTCAATTTTGTGGTTTATAAGTGCCAGCTCCCTTCTTATTCTTGTAAGTTCTCCTGCATTGTTGTTGTTGCCAAAAAGAACAACCGAGCTCAGGGTGCCATTTTTGAAGTCCCCGTTCCTTTGCAGTACAAGCTCTTTCTCTTTTGGCATAAGATAGAGCAGAGCATTGGCTGCTAAAAGCACAAGCACTATTGCTGCAAGAGCAATTGTAATCATAGCAAAAACCTTGTATTTTATTATGGTGGAATGATTTAAATTGATTTGGGTTAAGTGTTTTAAATAGCTATGCCAAAGTTTTGCAGGCTTTTTGCCCCGAAATTTTGCATTCTCTTGCTGATTTTAGCTGTTTTAGCCACAGCACTTTTTCTTTCACCTAGCGCAGTGCCAAGCAGCCAAACAAAGAGCGTTCTCGTTCTTGTGATCGATGGGATGGGCGCAGCCTATATTGAAGGGCTTGATGCAGAGCCTTTGGTTTTTGATGGCACAGTGCTTGAAAAGGCTCGCTTAGGCTCTTTGGAAAGATTTTTCGATAAAAGCGCAATTGTTACGCAGGAGTTCACAGAAACCATATCAGCGCACAGCCTTTATTACATTGCTGGCGACTGTGGCAAGCAATGGCGTGCAATAAAAGAATGCGTGGATGATTATGGTATAACAAGTATATGCGATTTCTACAGAAGCAAGGGTTATCTTTGCATAATGGTGAGCGAAGCAGGCGACTTCAGAGAAGCTCGCAATGAATTTGATGTTGTGCTTTACGATAATGATTTGTTTGATTTCAGGGTAGAACTGAACAGCAGCAGCGAGGAAGCGAGAACCATAGCAAAATTCCTTGAAGCTCGTGCGGAGAGCGCATCAAGGTATGAGCTTGCCAGACAGGATGTAAACTTTTTTGTCAAGTATGCAGCATTCATCCTCGACACAGATGCTGAATTGATAAAATTTATGCGAGAGAACTTCCCGGAAAAGAGGTTTTTCCTGTTTTCCAATGCAAAGGGAATCGATTTATGCGGCCACAGGCTTACAGCGCAGCACTACGTTTCGTGCATCGCAAACCTGGATTATTACCTTGCTAAACTTACTGAGCTTCGGGATTTCAATATGGTCTTTGCTGTTACAGCAGACCACGGCATGGCCTTTGATTGCCTGACCTGCAATGGCCATCATGCAGGTAAACCCCACAGCGAAACCGCTTATGCTAAACGCATACCCTTCATTCTTGTAAGCGATGAAAACATTTCGCTGATTGATGGCTTTGCTTACGATGTGATGCCAACGATATTTGAACTGAGCGGATTTAAGGAAGCCTGCAAGGTTATGCGGTATTGCAAGGGCCATTCCCTTGCCAAAACCAGCTAAGAATTTTATTCTTTTTGTGGTTTTTTGCCTATATGCTGATTGCTGTTGGAACAACAAATCCGGTGAAAATAGAGGCAGTTCGCTCCGCTGTTCAAAAGCTCTGGAGAGATGCTGAGGTTAAGGGCATATCTGTGGATTCTGGGGTTAGTCTGCAGCCAAAGGGTAACGAGGAAGCGATTCGCGGAGCAATAAATAGAGCAAAAGAGGCTCTGAATAGATTGAATGCTGACCTTGCTTTCGGGCTTGAGGGTACAGTTGTTGAAATCAACCAGAGGATGTTTTTATGCGGCTGGGTTGCTGCTGTTGATAGAGCTGGCAATATAGGCTTGGCATGCACCGCAAAGGTGGAGCTTCCCAAACGAGTTGCTGAAGAAATACGTAAAGGCGGAGAGCTTGGCCCTATAATGGATAAAATTATTGGTGAAAACGATACAAAGAAGAAGCAGGGTGCTGTTGGCATACTCACAAACAACCTTGTTACGCGGAAAGAAGCTTTTGAGCAGGCCGTGCTGCTTGCCCTCGCAAGGTTTATAACACCGCAGCATTATTCAAGGTGCTGAAATGAAGATTGCATGGCAGAACTGCAGTTCTCTTAACGACGCTAACCTTGTTCTTTTCGGTGTTTCAAGCAGCGATGCTTCGCTTTATAAAGGCTCTGAAAAGGCTCCGCAAGCAGTAAGAGAGGCCTCTCATAAATATTACTCGGGTGCAACGCTTAGCGCTGAACGCTTTGTTCTTCTTCCTGAAAGCGGAGTAATTAAAAAAGGGCTCTATGATTTTGGTGATATTTCCAAGGGGGAAATAGTAGAATTTGTTTCTAGAATGGTCTCTTTATGCAAGGTTCCGATAATGATTGGCGGCGACCATGGCTGCACATTCAATGTTCTCAAGGCGCTCAATAGCTTGCATAAGCGTTTTTCCCTCATCTATTTTGATGCTCACTTAGATATGGTTTCTGGCGAGGGGCATTTCTATGGTTCCGTGCTTAGCGATGCCTCGAGACTAAAATATCTGAAGCTCAATAAAAGCGCATGCATAGGCTTCAGAGCATTTCGCGAAGAGGAGCTAAAAAATGCAAGGAAAAACAGGCTTCTTTTGGTGCCTGCCAGCAGATTGGAAGAGCTCAGTATTGCAAGGATTTTCTCTATGATAAAGAGGCGCGTTTATAAGAATGTTTATATGAGCATTGATATAGACGTTATTGACCCTGCGTTTGCTCCAGGCGTTTCTGACCCTGTTGCTTGCGGCATAACTCCGTTGCAGCTATGTTCCTTGGCGAAAAGGTTTGCCAGACTCAAGCTTATGGGCTGTGATATTGTTGAGGTAAACCCCAAGCGAGACAAGAATGATACAACAGCAAGCTTAGCAGCGAAGCTTCTTGCAGAAATAGCTGCAAGCATAAAGTAGCAAATATTAGCAGCAACCTCTATCCAAAAGAGTTTAAATATTTTCCCCTTTAAACAGTATTCCTTTGGTTAATTTATTTACGCGAGGCAGAACATGGAACATAAGAGGATGTTTAGAGTTTTGTTTGTTGGTGTTACTCCTCTTGGTTTTGAAAGGTTTAAGCAAAAGCTTGAGAGCGATTTTTCTGGAAGGCTGGTGATAGATGTTTGCAAGAGAAGCTCCGATGCTGTTGAGCTTGTTCGTAACCGTTACTATGATGCTGTGATATGTGATATTACAGTAGGCCAGATTGTAAAGGGCAGGAAACCGGATATTCCTCCTTTCGATTTTCTTCGCATTGTCAATAAGATAAACCCGTCAGCACTCTTAGTAATTACAAATTTTCATTATTACCAGTTTCGAAAAGGTGAAGGGAAAATTCCTAAAATCAGAGGTATTGAAGTCATCGATTGTAGAGAAGCCGGCAAAATACATCCTTTAAGTAAACTCAGCGAGCTTATTCGATCGCTTCCAAGAAGGCAAGTTTCCAAGCAGGAATTGAAAATTCCCTGGGAATTAAGAGCTCTTAAACATTTATTGCGTGGTGGCGTGCGAGAAGAGGTTATACGTATGGCGGGAATGTTCAAAGATAACCCAGAGCTTTTAAAGGCCATTGCTATGGGGCTTTCTCTTCCTAAGACAAATCTCAGGGAAGCAATAAGAGAAGCTCTATCGACTGAAGCTAGGTTAACAGAAAGAACGCTTGCAAACGGAACGCAGTTCAAAACAAATCCAAGCGGCGAAATGCCAAAAAGAGTGCTGAATATAATTGTTGATGCGTGGCGGCAAATACAGCCCAGAATAAAGCGCCACAAAAGACCGAGATGAATATGCAAATTCAAAATTCTTTTTAACACTTTTTTATTAGCAATTTTTATATGCCTGCCAATGTTTCCATAGAATTTGCCTTAGCGCAGAAGAAATACGAACAGGCGCGCACTCTTGAGGAAAAACTTGCTGCTCTGCTCGAGATGCAAAGATACGCTCCGGATCACAAAGGGGCTGAAAAGCTGCGCGCGGAGATAAGCAGAAAGATACGCACGATTAGGGAAAAGATAGAGAAGCAGGAGGAACAAAGGAAGAAAGCCTCTGCAAGGTCTATTGGGATTAAGAAGGAAGGCATAGGCCAAATAGTTCTTGTTGGAATGCCCAATTCAGGGAAAAGCACACTGCTGAAGGCTCTTACAAACGCAGATGTTGAAATAGCAGGCTATGCATTCACAACGAAGGAACCGAAAGCAGGTATGATGGATTATAATAAGGCACAGATACAGCTTGTTGAAATCCCCGCGCTTATAGAGGGGAGCAGCGCTGGCAAAGCTCGCGGCACAGAAATGCTTGGTTTGATAAGGAACGCCGATGCAGTTGTGCTTGTTCTTGATGCAAACAATGCAAGCTATGAATTCAATGTTCTTATGAAGGAGCTTTCCAATGCGGATATTTTGCTCAATGAAAGCAAGCCTAAAATAGAGATAAAGAAGTCCGAATTTCAGGGCATTTCTATAGTTGGGGAGAAATATTTGGCTATGCCTAAAAAGGAGCTTGAAAACTTCTTGAAGCGCCAGGGATTGCATAATGTGAGCGTTATAGTTTCCGAGCCTGCTGATTATAAGAAAATAGAAATGGCTCTAAACAAGAGGCTTACTTATAAGAAAGCATTGGCTGTGCTTGTGGATAAGTTCGGTAATGCAACCGTGCCTGAGGAAATAAGTGAGAAGATGCAGGTATTGCTGGTTAGAAAGCTCGATGAAAATGAGCTGAAAGCCCTGAAAGAAGCAATTTTCAACCTTTTAGGAAAGGTGCTCGTCTTCACAAAGAAGCCTGGTGAAAAACCGGCTGAAAAACCGCTCGCTTTGCCTGAGGGTTCTACAATAGAGGATATTGCAAAGCTCTTGCATCAAGATTTCTATAAGCACCTGAAATACGCCAAAGTATGGGGAAGCACAAAGTTTCCAGGGCAGAAGGTTGCAAAGGAATATACGGTTAAAACAGGAGACATTGTTGAGCTCTATTGCTGAGCCTGAGCCTTCTTTTCTCCCTTCCTCATAAACAGGTATATGACCACAAGCCCTGTGATCAGTGCAAGTATCAGTGCAGAGCTTATCGCTTTGTTCTGTATTTCTATCTTGAAGTTCTTCTCAATGATATGCTTACCTCTTGAATCCTCAAATTCAACAATAAGTGCCAGGTGCTGCGTTCCTTTTATGCTGGGATCCGGGCTGAAGAAGAAGCTCTTTTTCAATGAATCAGCTGGATTGAGGTATGCAACATCATAGCTTAGCTCTTTCGAGTCAAACTTTTCGGGCATACTCAGAAAGATTCTAAGATTTCTTATCTGTTCGCTCGCAGACGTGTTTTTCAGTTCAGCATCTATACGGTTCTCTTCACCACTGCTCATAGCGTATTTTTTCAACTCAGCCTTTACATTGAGAGGACCTTCAATAACCTCAACATAGGTGCCCATAAAGTGTGTATACTTTTCCTGACCATAATACACGGTTATAATATTCATTCCACCTTCTTCTCTGGGCTTTGCTACAGGCTTTACTTTCACACCTATTGTTTTCTTCTCAAATGGTTGCATGGGACTAAGTTCCATAACATCCATGCTTCTCTCTTCGAGCCCTTTTATTATTGCCAGGTTTCCACTTGCAACAACCTTGATAATTACGTTTTCTATAGGCTCTTCGCTGACATTTATTACCTTTATTTCGTATTCGCCAACCTCGTCTGTGTAAAGCTTTAGGAGAGCATCGCTTGTGTTCTTTGGTGTCATCTCAACAACAAGCATACTGTGCGCATTGCCCAATATTAAAATGAGAGCGATTAAAACAGAGCTAAACGTTCTTAAATTCAACTTCCTCATAGTCTCCACCACTCATACCAAATAGCTGTCCCTTCCTTTTCATTACATATTTTATAATAAGAATTCCTATTAAAATGGATGCTATCACTAAAAGCGCTTTGAGCAGCGCATCACCCATGTTTCCAGTTCCATCCTGCTGAAAGAAACCATCCTTGTATACAGCAATCGCGTTGTTCAAAGCCTTTTTCGCATAGCGCAGAGCGTTATCGTAATCCTCTTTCTCAAGATTCGATACTGCCTTTGCCCAGTTTGTTTTGAATTTCTTAAGTTGCTCCCGGTTCAGCCATTTTTCGTAGTATTTCTCATCCATGATGACATCATATGCTGCCTTCAGTGTCATAAGGTCATTGTTTGTTTCCTTTTCCAGCTTTTCGTTTTCCTCATACATGAATCTATAACACTCGTCCCTCTTCAGCCTTATTTCGAGTTTTTTTGCAAATGCTGATGAATCCTCCACCGCTGAGAGATAAGCGTTTTCTATATTCTCTTTAAAGCTCATGTTCGTGGCGCTCGTATACCACATATCTATAGTGTGTGCTTCTTCAGGCATTTCAAGTATTTTCTGAAGCGACTTTTTTGTTTCTATGTCCAGGTTTGGATCGCCAGCAATATCAACCCGAAGCTGAGTTAATATGGTTTTGTATTCCTCCTTTTTTCTAAACGTTCTCTCAAGTATTTCAAAGCAGAAAATCAGCTTTTCCTTCAAAATTTTTTCATCCCCCGCCTTTGGGTTGTTCCCAAATTCATCCTCAAAGGAGGTTGTATCCAGCATGCATTCCTTCAGATTTTCGAGCTCTGAAATGATTTCATCCAGTTTTGATGTTAATGCTGGGACCTTTTCAGAAACGTAGTCGCTAGCCACTGCTTGCGGTACTGCTGCAAGCTCGTACTTTTCGGTTTCCAGTGCTTGTTTTATGGTTGGTATCTTTTTATCCTCCACAAGAAACCATATATAGTTCGGATTATCGTTGACCCTCTCCTGAAGTTTTCTGTAGAGATACAGAAAATGCATGGTCTGGAATAACCGTTTCGATTTCACAGCTTGTGAAACAACCTTCTTTTCGAACCTTTCCAGTGCTATATAGCCTGTAACATCCTTGTTTGCGGTTATCTGCACAACATAATACACTTTCCCATCGAGCTCTATTTCCTTCACATTTCCGATGGTTTCGTTTTCCCTGAGCATATGCGTTTGCTTTGTAACAAACTGCACAGGATCATACTCGACAGCAACCACATGGCTGCATAAAAAGAAGAGAATCAGTACGATTGCATAAAACCTTTTTTTCATCTGTGGCATTTAATAAATTACTACTTCATATATTAAAATTATTTTCCCTGCTTTAGCATTCTTGATGCGCGCAATTGTTGTGCTTGTTGAGCCGGAATATGAGGAAAATATAGGCCTCATCGCTCGCGTTACTAAGAACTTTGGCTTTGAAGATCTCTGGCTTGTGAATCCCAAAGCAAATCACCTAAGCGATAAAGCAATAAGCAGAGCGATGCACGCTTCGGAACTATTGAAAAACGCAAGGATATTTTCTTCGCTGGAAGAAGCATTAAGTAGAGCAGATTTTAGTGCAGCAACCACAGCAATCGCTTCCAGAGATAAGAACATTGAGAGAAATGCAATAACCCCTAAAGAATTGGCTGAGAACTTTAAGGGCACTGATGCAAAGCTTGCGATAGTTTTTGGCAGAGAGTCACGCGGCCTCACAAATACAGAGCTTGCAAAATGCGACTTTATCGTCAATATACCCTCAAGCAGGGAATATCGCACACTGAATGTTTCGCATGCTGCTGCTATTATACTCTATGAACTTTTTATGGCTAGCGGCAGCAGAACAATTGCTGTTGCTGATCAGAAGACAAAAGAGACTGTGGTGAAGCTGTTTGAAACCTTGGCTAAAAGGCTCAAAAATATAAGGAACAAAAAGGCAACTACGGCTTCGTTCAAGCACCTTGTTTCACGAGCGCCTATAACAAAACGCGAAGCGAATGCAGTGATAGCTGTTCTCAGCGAGCTTGAAAAGGAATTAAAGCATACATCGAAGCGAAAATGAAGCATGTTTTAAAAGCTTAAGCGAGCATCTTTCTTATTGAATTCATTTGCATGGGGTGGTTTTTTGCGTTATAAGCTTCTGGTATTGCTGCTGGCTTTACTGTGCTTTACAGTGCTTTTTGGCTGTATTCAGCCCAGCGATAGTTCAGATGAGCAAGAAAAGCCAACGCCAACAGCCGAGCCGAAGAAAGAGTTTTATATAGGCTATAAATTTAGAGAGAATGAGGCATTGTTTCACAGGCTGAGGATTGAAACAACAGTAGATGCAAATAAAAAACCAACGCAGATACTTGAAACCGTTACAATACCGCTTGCAGTATACCCTGATTATGCACATATTCGCATGGTGATGCTCAAGGCTTTGAGGCTTGATAAAAACGGTGCAAGCGATATATGTGGCGAGCTTGCATACAGCCAGAAGCTTTCTGATATGAATCTCTATGTTGATGGAAAAGTGGATTATGGGCATTTTTCTGTTACAAATTTCTATCTGCCACAAAGGCCGTTGCGCATAGGCGACAGCTGGACATTTGAGGGCATTAATTACAGCTTGGAAGAAGCCACAACAATAGAAACCCTTGCAGGTAAATTTAAAGTGCTTAGGATATCATTCTCCGGTCAGAGGTCTGCAGCGAGCGGCACAAAGAGCATAGAGGGCACATTGTTTTTTGACTATGAGAACAATCGCATAGCAAAGTATGTTCAGGAAGAGAAGCGCAAAGGGTATCGCAGAACTATAGAAACAGAACTGATTGGTGTTAAGCAGGATTATGATGAACCCGATATGCGCTGTGTTTATGCACAGACAAAACTCAGTTTGCTCGCGAAGTATGAAAAAGCAAGGGCTCAGAACGCGGTTGAGAACTTTAAAGAATCGCTTTATTTTGCGCTCTCCGCAAAATATGAATTGAAAGGCAAGGATCTGAATGCTGATGAAAAACAATTGTATGCAAATATACTTGAGATAATTGCTGATGATTACAAATGGCTCAATGAGCAGAAGAAGGAACTTGCAACAAGGCTCGAACTTGGCAGGCTTTACATTGAAATGTTCAATGAGGCGCTTGCTTCAGGGCTTGCAAATGCAAGGCACTACTTTGGTGCAAGATATAATCTGCAAGCAGTTGCAGATTCAAACAGCATGTATGCAGATGAAGCGAATGAGATGTTGCAAGCACTTGATGAATCGGAGTTTGGCATAGTGCGTGGCAAAGCTCTTCTAAAAGACACCGGTGATAATACTGGTACTATTGCAGAACTTTTCGATAAAACAACCGTGTTGCAATTTGAACTATTGGGTGAGCCCTACTATAACCTCCCCGTAATGGATAAAAGTTCAGAGGATGAGCTTGCAATATGCCTTTACAGGGATGGTTACACTCCAAAATTCTTAATTGGGAGCGCTGGCAGGCTTGTTTCGAAGCATCACGATATAATATTGGAACCTCTGCTTGATTCTAATGCAGCGGTAATTGCCGGCACATGCTATAATGAGCGGGGCTTTGTTCAGAATGCCAAGCTAACTCTGCAGAGCAGTTCTGAAAGCGCAGAGGTTGTTTGCGATAAATACTTCGTTGCAACACTTAAGCCAGGCGATTATAACATAACTTGCAACGGAAAAACGCTTGCTGAAAATATTCCTTTGAAAGCTGGCAAAGTAGTTATAAAACACCTAAAGCTCAGCGAAAACAATTAAAAAAGCCTGCAGCTTAAATTTATGTGCGGGGGCATGGGGTAACCAGGCAGCCCAGCAGGCTCCAGACACTCAGTATCTGGAGCGCCGAGCTCTTAAGAGCGATGACGACAAGCAGGTGAGAACAGGAAACCATTGCGTATGGTTCCTATGTTGGAGGTCACCTGCTAGTCCGGGTTCAAATCCCGGTGCCCCCATCTATTTTTTGCCGTTTCTCAGGTCGAAACAATTAAAAAAAATTGTCTGATTAGTTATTTATGGATTCTGAGGTTGTTCCTGAAACCCAGAGGAAGACCTCTCTTCTGGCAATTGTTGCATTAATTTTTGCAATACTTGTTCCTCCGTTAGGTCTTGTTTTAGGCATTATTGCCTATAATAAAATAAAGCGCGACCCTAGTTTGAAAGGTGAAGACATTGCATTGTTAGCTATCGTTATTGGTGCGGTTCTTACTGTAGTTCTCATTGTAATCGGCGCTATCACTATCATACTTTCCGGTGCATGGCTTGGCCTCTGGAAAATACCTGAAGCAGATTCTGCAGCCCCTGCAAAGATGCTTATTATAGGGCAGCCCAGCCAGAAGACAATAGCTGTGCTTAATAATCTCACAGATTTAGTTCTTTACGTAACACGCAGTGCAGATTCATTGCAGATAAGCCCAAAGGAGCAGCTTGCCCAGTACGATATAGTGATGTTAGATCAATCCAACAGCGCAGGCCCATTTATTTCCAAAGCGCTTGGCGATGCGCTGCACGATTATGTTGCTAAAGGAGGTAAGCTCATTATTGTAAAAAATTCAGGAACCCTTTCCAAAGATGCCCCAGGCGCTGCTGGCTGGCTTGCTAATTTGGGAGATATTGCGCCGGTTGAGTGTACACTTGATAAACACAACATACCAACTTGTTTGCAGCCTATTCGCATCAGAGGCGAGCTCATAAAACTTGATTTCGATCATCCAATCATGGAAGGCATCGAAAGGGTGCCTGCGCTGCCAAGTGAACCGCTGCTAGATTTAGAAGTTTTCGATGTTGCAGTTAAAGGTAAAGAAATTGCTTACATAAAGGATGCAGATTCAACGAAGAAGTATCCTGGAATAGTTGAAAGGAAATATATCCTCGGTAAGGTAATATATTTCAACTATAATCCGGGAAAGACTCCTGAAATATTTATTAATACGCTGAATTACCTGAAGTAGCTCTTTAAAATTCTGCCAACATCCAGAGGCAGACAAGAACTGACAACCAATCTATTTTTTGCCGTTTCTTCGAGCACCAGCAAACTTTATTAATGAGAAATATACTTAACATTTAAGAGTATGCGAAAAAACATTTGTCTAGCAGTAGCTCTAATACTTTTGCTTAGCCTTGCTTATGCACAGAATCAGGAGGTAAGGATTTCGCGCATAGAAACAAACGCAAGATCGCTCAAAGAAGGCGAACTCTTCGAAGCCTCTGTAATACTTGAAGAAAATATGGAAGACCTTAACTATGTCTGGGACTTTGGCGATGGAAGCATACTTTCAGGCAATTTCCCTAAAGCCTATCACCTGTTTTACCTTGATGAGGGGACATATTCCAAAGATTTCAATGTTAAGGTAACAGTGTTCTCCAAAAATAGCTCGGATATGAGAAGCATTAAAATAAAGGTTTCAAGGGCGCCATCTAAGATAAAGGTGGTTTACCCCGAGCCTGCAGTTTTAAACAGCAAGCATATGCCTCCCACTGTAAGTTTTATGGTATTGGACTATGCGGGCAATACAATTTCAGCCATAAGAAAAGATAATGTTGAAGTGCGTATCAATGATAAAAAGATTGAGAATATCTCCGGTGGCGAGGGGAGCTTTGAAATCACTTTGGAGCCAAGCTATTCCTTCCACTCTGTTGAGTTCATAAATATCAAAGCAAGGCGTGGCCACAGGGATATAAAAGCAACAGTGCCTATTTATTTTAAGCCAGCAGAGCTTGGCATTCCAGCAAACCCCCTTGAAGGCCACAAATTTTATATTGGAACGCAATTTGGTACCATTCATATTGATATAGCATATCCTGATGGTTCTGCAGTTGAGAGCGGAGCATTTTACGCTGAACTGTTCGCTGATTCCAATATGATTCAGAAGGTAATGCTTAAGAGAGGCCCAAACGCGTTTTACGCTGATTTTGATTATACCTTTTCTCTAAATGACTTTGGCAAGGAATTCACTCTTGCTGTTGAGGGACAGGATTTATTTGATAATGTTCTCAAAAGGAAGGAGTATAGGTTTCACCTATCAAAAGATAACCCTATATTCAATCTTGAGGTGTTAAAACCCAATCTGTATAAAAACAGGATTCTTGGCATAAGGCAAAAGTTCCGCTTTGAAGTGGCTGTAGATTCAAATCAGGAGATTAAAGATGTCAATGTTCTGCTGAGAATACCTGAATTGGGCATAGAGAGAGTGTTTGCCAAGGAAGCAGGTGTTTTTTCACTTAATTTCATCACACCTCCAGAACCTGCAAGTAATGTCACACTTGAGCTTGTGGCTAGTGGCATCGTCGGTGACAGAATGCTCGCTGATATCGAAAGGCGCAAGGTTTCCATCACCAACCGCATAGATATCAATTTTATCTATCCGCAGGAAAAGGAAACAACAGTGTTCTCGAGCGAAAACATGCTAAAGGTAGAGCTAAAATATCCCAACGGCGCGCTCCTCGATATTCAGAGCCTTAGAGCAATCCTCTATGTTGATGGTAAGCCGAGCAAGATAATTCTCACCAGGGATTTGAATAAAGGATATTATTTCTTCAAGTTCGTGGATGAATTTTTAGGTCGCCACAAATTGAAGCTTGTGATAAAGGACGATTTTTTTGGCTCAAAAGAAATTGAGTGCAATGTTGTAAAACAGATGCCATGGCCGGCAATTTTAACAATGCTTGCTGTTGTTATGACACTCGGAGTGCTTCTCTACTTTATAATAGGCAGAGTGAGGTATTTGAGAGCAGAAAAAAGAAGACTCGCAGAAAGACTCGCACAGATAGAAGAAGAGATGAAAAAGCTTCAGTCAGAACTATTCACCAGAAGAATTTCATTGGAGGAGTATAAGGGAAAAATGCTAGTTTTGCAGAACGAGAAGGAGAGCATTGAAAAGGGGCTTGAGAAGGGCCCTGGCTTTAAAATTTTCACCAGTACAATCGCAAAATTGTTTAAAAAAACAAAGGTGAAAAAAGAGCCCTCAAAACCCACACCAAAACCCGAAGAGAAACCAGTAAGGCCTCTTCACAAAGCACCGGTTAAACCTGCTTTCGGTGAACAGGTTGTTGTGCCTTCTTGGCCCAGGCCGGCTGGTATTATGCATGTTCCGTTTAAAGAACCGAAAGAAAAAGTTACGGAAATAAAGCCGCCAAAACCTTCACCAAAATCCGCTGGGCCTGCAGGCATTGTGAAAGTGCCAAGGCCGAAAGAGCGAACAGAAGACCTCAGCGCTGTGCTTAAGAGAGCGGTTAAGGTGGCCTCTGGCAAAAAACCTGAACGCGAGCTTGAACTCTATACAAAGGAAGAACTCGCCACAATAAACAAGCTGTGTTCTGTGCTAAAGCCTGCAAAATCCAAATACAAGCCTGGAGAGATCTACAGAGCGCTCATAGAGGAAGGCTATAAACCAAACGTTGCCCTGGGTGTGATTGAAAAGCTTTTCAATATCGAATAATCAGCGGTGCAAAAACCTGTTTATTTCCTCGCTGCTGAGCGAACACCCAGAATATTTTAAAGAATACAGCGCGCCTTCAAGTGCATACCTTGTTTTTCCCAGGAGCTTCTGGAGAATCCCCTTCTCGTAGGCAAATGCAACGAGTTCTGCAGACCTCACAATTACAAGGTGTTTGAATTCCTTCCTGAAAAACTTTGCTTGCTCTGGGTTCATTCTAATCTTTTCTTTGCGTCTCCTCTGAAGAAGTGCTCTTAATCCAAAGGGGTCCTCTATTAGCATACGCAGCGTTCTTTCATCTATCACAAGAGCTTTGGCATTCATTTTGTTTGCAAGCACAAGCGCTTCTGCTTCCCCCTCATGGATTATTTTGATATGCCCTCTATTTGAAAAGAAGCAGGTGTTCGCATTTTCCATTATTTTTTGTAGGTATTTCCTGTCTTTCCTATCCAGTTTAGCAACGTGGAGCCAGCCTTTTGAAATGCCTCTGTCTATTCGCAGAGCGTTCAGTTCAAACCTTTTTATTCTGAGCGGATTGTATACGCTTTCTTCCGCAACGGTTTTTGAGACTACAAACCTTATGCCAAGCTTTGACAGTTCGCCGATTAGATCGAATAGGCAGGATGATGAGAGCGATATTAGCGAGCTTGAATCCACAACAAGCGTGCCAAGCATTTAATCACCCAATGCCTTTTTCAATTCTCGCACTCTTTCAGCAATCCCCTTGCGTATCGCTTCTTTATCGTAAAGCCTTGTTGCACCGATGTATGCAAGCAGTGTTTTTTTATCCGCTCCGAGAAGTTCTGCAGCTTGGCCTAACGAAGTGCCCATAAAGTATGCATCGCTCGCATATTTCACACGAGCTTTATCGAGCAGGCTTTGAACAAACCTGCCGAAGTAACTATCTATGCGTTCAAGTTTGCTGTGGAGCCTTGCCAGCATTTTTGTGAATTCTTTCTGCTGACCTCTTCTGAGGCAAAGAACCATCTTCTCTAAATTTTCTACAATCTTAGCTCTATTCCTCGGCCATGCCTTTGATTTTATTATGTGCTCCTTTGTAAGTATCTTATGCAATACATAGGCAGCTATGCTCTGCTCAGCCATTATTTTGCTATTGTTCTTAACAGCCTTCTTTATTAACTCATTTGCGGTGAGCCTTAGCTCCATAGCATTTCCTTTTTTAAAATCATGGAGAATCTTCTGCATGGTCTTGTATAATTCTGGGGAGGC
Source organism: Candidatus Iainarchaeum sp. (assembly GCA_021161055.1). Lineage (GTDB taxonomy): Archaea > Iainarchaeota > Iainarchaeia > Iainarchaeales > DTGL01 > DTGL01. Next base: position 21,895 of record JAGHBI010000045.1, read on the forward strand.
TTCTTCCATATTGTTCCCTCTCAATAAATAGTGTTAAATGGTTTATATTTCTTTCTTATATTATTTTA
>JAGHBI010000095.1 GCA_021161055.1 Candidatus Iainarchaeum sp.
CTTTCTAACCTGCCACATGTAAATTACAAAGCTGAGGGTTCTCTTCGCTGGACAATTAACGTTTGGACTTTTGGAGCAAGCAACCTTGGGCGCTTTACAGGCATATTAAGAGAGAGCTCTTACCCCTTAAATATTTTTCCTATAATTTTTTCTTTCTTTGGGCATCAGAAAACCTACGGTTTTCCGATACCTTTCCCTTTCTTTTCTAAAGAAAGTGGGAGTGTTAAAATTTTAAAGGATGTATACCTAATTTTTAGACATGATATGGGCCTATACCATTAGGGATTTCAAAATTGTGTTTCGTGATGTTGGAAATTTACTTAAGCTTTCATCCGTTGCTTTTTTAATACCAGCAGCATTAAGCCTTTTTCTGGAATTTGGTTCGGCACCTGAAATAACTTCATATTACCTTATGGCTGGCGCAATAACATTTCTTATAGGCATTATTTTACACCTAGCATTCAATATTGAAGATGAAACTAGGTTTAAGCATGCGTTTTTTATTGTAACAATCGTGTGGCTGCTCTTCACATTTCTGGCATCGTTACCATTTATCTGGATACTCAGTATGAGCCCTCTGGATGCGTATTTTGAAACTATGAGTGCGCTCACTACAACAGGGCTAAGCGTGATGACACTGCCTGCGGGCAAGAGTTCTATAGCGCTGCTCGATATAGCACCTGCAAGCCTCATATTCTGGCGTTCATTCCTTAGCTGGATCGGTGGCCTAGGAATTGTTCTGCTTGCAATGCTTGGTGTCTTTGGTTGCTACACAAGAGCCAGCAGGCTTATAATAGCAGAAGGGCGTGAAGAAAGGCTTAAAGCAAACCTCATGAACTCGGTGAGAGAAATCTGGGTTATATATATTATCCTCACAATTGTTGGCATTGTGTTGCTGTACCTAAGCGGCATGGAACCTCTCGATGCTGTGAACTACAGCATGAGTGCGATATCCACAACAGGTATGACAACAACGGGCAAAGGGCTTGCTGTGCAAAACAATTTCTGGGTCAATGAAGGCGTGCGCAACTACTGGGTAGATATATCGCTTATAATAATAATGCTCTTCGGCGCAACAAGCTTTTATGTTCATTCGCTATTCAAAAAGAAAGGGTATAAAGCCTATTTCAAAGATGCTGAATTAAGAGGTCTTCTTCTGCTCGGGCTTGTGTTTGCAATTTTTATAGTCCCACACCTTGGGGCAGAAAGTGCATTCTTTCATTCTTTTTCAGCCATAACCTGCGGAGGCTTTGCACTGGTGCCAGAACCTGTTGCAGCACTATGGCCTGACTTTGCCAAGCTTATCCTTATAGCTGCAATGTTCATTGGCGGCTCTTCGGGTTCAACCGCTGGCGGCATAAAAATGGCACGCTTTCTCATATTTATAAAAAGCATCTGGTGGAAAGCGAAAGAAACACTGCTGCCAAAAAATGCGATGTTTGCGAGGAAATTCGAAGGCATGCCTGTTGATTCGGAACATATAAAGGAAATCTGCTTATTCATCCTTCTGTACATAATGTTCATATTTCTGGGCGTCTTTGTGCTTACATTTAATGGAGAAAATCTTACTGATGCGTTATTTGAGGTTGTTTCCGCGCAGGGCAATGCAGGCATTTCGGTTGGAGTTACGCATCCAGGGATGAACCCCATAAACGAAATTATGCTCATAATAAACATGTTTGTTGGCAGGCTTGAAATAATTCCCATATTCAGCCTGCTCGGAATCCCAGCATACTTGCGCGGAAGGAAAAAATTAATGCTATAGTTTGGCGATAGAAAAAAATAATAAATAATTAATTCATATAATAGTGTTGCGTATGTATGTGATAATTGTTGGTGCAGGAGATTTAGGCTATTATCTCACTCAGCTTTTGCTGGATGAGGGGCACGATGTTGTGGTAATTGATAAGGATGCGAAGGCATGTGAGAGAGTAATAAATGAGCTCAATGCGGTTGCAATACAGGGCGATGCCACAGAAGCAAAAACGCTGGAGAAAGCCAATATTAAGGAATGTGATGCTCTCGTCGCACTCACAGGAAATGATGAAACAAACCTTGTTGTCTCATTGCTCGCTAAGGAGCTTGGAGCAAAGCAGGTTGCAACACGTCTGGGCAAGGTGGAATACAACGAACATGTGCTCAATAAATTAGGAATTGATATTGTTATTCATCCAGAAGCAGCGGCTGCTGGTTATATAGAGGAGCTTATAACAAAACCTGAGGTTCTCGACCTGGCATTTATATCGCGCGGAGCTGCTGAAATAATGGAGGTTAAGATTACCGAAAAAAGCAGGATCGCTAACAAGAGGGTTGGTGAAATAGAACATCCCAGCGGCTCTGCAATAATCGCAATATGTGAGGATGATATGCTCGTAATTCCAGGGCCTGATACTGTGATAAGGCCGGGTACGAAGGTACTGATATTGGCAAAGAGAGAAGTAGCGGATAAAGTACGAAACTTAATAAAGTAATTAGTGGTGCAGCTTTTTTTTCAATATGTTTTTATGCCTGTGGATCTTTTCTATCTGTCTCGACCTATCAAGCTTTTTTGCCTTAATCTCCTTAAGTTTCTCCTTTATGTGCTCCATACCTGTAATATTTGGGGCGAAGGTTATTTAAATAACTTTTTAAAACAATACCCTCATAAAAAATTATGATGAGCTTCGCGGGCGATTTACTTCATAGTCTCTAATTCTAATGTTTTTGTTAGCGCGAGCTCTAAACGCAAAAACGAATGGCTGTGGTCGTCTAGTGGTTTAGGATGCGGGCCTGTGGAGCCTGCGACCCGGGTTCGAATCCCGGCCACGGCCTTCCTTTTATGGTGATATCATGGAATTTAAAACAGTTCGCGGAATGCGTGATTTCCTGCCTGAGAAGGCACGTAAAAAGCGTTTTATAGAGGAAACATGCAGGCGCATATTTGAGCTCTACGGTTTTGAACCTTTGGAAACGCCCATTGTTGAAGAGCTCGAATTGCTCACAAAAAAAGGCAGCGCAGGCTCTGAGATTGAAGATGAAATATATGCGTTTGAGGATAAAAGCAAGCGCAAACTTGGCCTGCGTTTTGATTTGACCGTGCCTCTTGCAAGGGTTGTTGCAAGCAATAAAGAGCTTCGCATGCCATTTAAGCGTTACCAGATTGGAAGGGTGTATCGCTATGATAGGCCTCAGGCCAAGCGCTACCGTGAATTTACGCAGGCTGATGTTGATATAATAGGCGTTTCTAGCGTGCTTGCGGAATTCGAATTGATAGCCTTAAGTTGCGATATCATGCAGGCCCTAAAAATCGATGCATATATGGTAATAAACTCCCGCATGTTACTTGAAAGCCTGGCACTTGCAAGCAACGTACGAAAAGAACAGCTTGCAGACTGTTTTAGAGCAATAGATAAGGCTGAAAAATTTGGCTGGGGTTTTGTGGAAAAGGAGCTTGAAGAAAAAGGCATAGCCACAGAAATTATAGATATTGTCAAGAGAAACGATTTAAATGCTGCTGAGGAGAGAATAAAGGAAAAGAAACTCAGCATGAAAGGCTTGGAAGAACTTAGAGAATTGATGAGCTATCTTGAAGCACAGCAGCTGAGCGATTTTGTGAGGATAGAGCTGGCGCTTGCAAGAGGTCTGGATTACTACACAGGCATTGTTATGGAGATAAAGATTGCTAGCGGACCAAGCATTGGCGGCGGCGGACGCTACGATAAATTAATAGGTCTGTATGGCGGTCGTGAGTTGGCAGCAACAGGCATCTCATTTGGAGTTGATAGGATTTTGGACACTATTGAGGATAAGCTTCCGGGAGAAACAAAAACAAAGGTGTTTGTGATTGCTGTCAATAAAGAGCTTACAATGCAGGCTCTCGAACTAACGCAGAATATAAGAAAACTTGGGATCAGTGCGGAGCTTGACCTGATGCAGAGAAGCATTTCGAAGAATCTGGAGTACGCGAACAAAAGGGGAATTCCCTACGCAATAATTCTTGGTCCGAGGGAGCTGCAAGCGAAGCAGTTCAAACTCAGGAATATGGAAAGCGGCGAAGAACTTCTCATAGGGCTGAACGAGCTCGAAAAACTGAAGGAAATTTTATAAAAAGCTTCTTTGCGAAGTTATTTATGAATGCCCATGTAGTTCAGTGGCAGAACGCCACACTGGTAATGTGGAGGTCGGGGGTTCGAATCCCCCCATGGGCTATTTTGACTTCTTTGTATTGCGGGCACTCATTAACGAAAAGATTATAAAGACTATTTTCGTAATACCTTTATTTTAGGTGAAAGCTGTGGCCCTATTCGCTATGTTATTTTTAGTTTCATATATAATTACACTTATTTTATTGGTTGTTTTATATCTAACAAAAAAGAAGAGAATAAGCATTCCACATATTGAAGAGGCTCTTATGGTTTTTATTATATATTCTATTATGTTTCTGTTTTTGGC
>JAGHBI010000033.1 GCA_021161055.1 Candidatus Iainarchaeum sp.
ACATCTTTCAATTTTGTAACGTATTCTTTGAGTTTTAATGCATTCCTTTTAGAAAGAGTATCTTTCTAAAAGGAATGCATTAAAACTCAAAGAATACGTTACAAAATTGAAAGATGTCGTGAACGAGATTGATGGCGACATAGCAAGGATATCCCACGATAGAATACTGATAACTCCCTGCAAGGTAAAGATAATAAAAAAGAGAATTCAGGAGTAGTTGCCTTGAATGGAGCAAAAAATGCAAGAGCTACGCGCTAATTATACGCTCAAGCATATTGAGGAGCAAATACGGTTACTTTATAAACAACCTATTTCTGCAGCATCTGAAAGGATTGTTTTGACGCCTTTCTACTTCTTCACCTTCATAATCTATAAAGATGAAAGCGGTGTTGTGAAGGAGTATAAAAGACTTCGCATAGCTTTCGATGCAACAGAAGGCACCTTCCGCGATTTTGATAATGAGCTTACTGTAACAGCAGAGCAGGACTTTGGGCCAGTAGAGGTTACAAAACAGGATGCAAGCGTAGATATTGAAGAAGCAAAGCATATCGTGAGAATAATGCTTTCTCATAAATATAGCGTGTCTTTGCAAAACATAGAGCTTCTGCGCTCGGCCGCAGCATACTGGCCATTCTGCGAGATAAGCTTGAACAAACCAGAAAAAAAGAGGATAAAGGCGGATCTTTTCATGGGAAAAATTCTCAGCGATGCACCAAAGCCAAGCTTTTCAGCCATTTTGAAAGAAACACTTAATGAACTAAAAAGTCCAAAAGGTTGGCTTCATTATATGGGAGAAATTCTAAAGGATTTGATAAAACTTGCGGTCAGGTTTATTAAACATCTTATGCCCAAAAATGCACAGCAAGCTCTTGTGCTTGCGCTAATCCTGCTGCTGCTTGTAATATTTATCACGAACTATGGCTAGGTAAATTCAACAAGGGACTTTTGCGAAGTTGCAGGGCTCTTAAATATTGAACCTATTTCTTCCTCTATAAGCTCAACTCTCTGCTTTAGGTAATCGCTCAGCTCATATTCACGCGCGATCTTCTTCGCTATTTCGAGGTATTTTTCTACACTTCCCCGTGCTATTGTTAAAATAAGGTTTTCCCTGCCGCACTTCAGGCACCTTCCATTTAATGGGATTCTTCTATACTTTGCGTTGCAGTTAGTACACCTGAACTGCTGCCTGCTGAACGCGCGGGTGTTTCCTATAATATCTGGTAGCAGATGTGTTTCTATAACCCTTGCTAGGGAATCCTTCAAGTTTACAGCTTTTATTTTGCTCTGAAGCTTTGCTTGCGTGAGGATCTTTTCTTCCATTGTTTTTAGCCTCACATATGTCGAATACTCGGGCCCATCGCAAAAATTGGATGTTTCATGCGTATATCCAAATCCAGAGTATTGACTTGCTTTGCCAAGTCTGCTTTCAACACACTCTATGCTGACAGCATCAGGCGGTGCAAAGTTTAGGCTTTTTTCGTAGAGCTCTAATGGATATCGCCAGCATATATCCATAGAATATACCTCAGTATCTATCTCATCGGGCTTCAAAACAGTTGTGAATACAAGCGGCGCATCCATACGGCCTCCTCGCGAACTTGGAAGGTATGCCTGCGAAAAGTTGAGTAATACATCCATGAGGAGCATTACTGAATCCTGGTCGCCATCAGCATTCCTCCTCTTTGTTTGGTGGAAGTATGGGTGCGCAAGGCATGCTCTAGCCCTTGTAAAACCTATAATTCTGCCTATAATCGCTGCAGATGTGTGCGGTGCTAGCGCCAGTACAAGCTTTCCTAAGAGCCCCTCTTTGTCCTTTATATTGTAAAACGGCTTTAGTCCATAGAATTTTTCTAACTCCTCATCTATAAATCTGGCCACCACAACGAGGAATTCTGCAGCATCGTTATGTATAATAATATCTTGGGGGAGAAGCTCCAAGAGTTGCTCATCACTAACCAGCTCCTTTCCATGGATATCCTTGGTATAGCCCAGTTCTTTCAACTTCTCAATGCTCACACCAATCTCCTTGGGTTTGAAATGCGTAAGGGGGACATTTATGAGGTCATACCTTATTGTTCCATCTCTGAAGATATGGAGGTTATGCTTCGCCCGCAAGATTCCTTTCTCAATAGGCTCTGCTATCTTATCGTTGCTCATGAGACCTCGCACGCCTTTTACTGGATTGGGAAGCTTTACACCCAAGCGATCCAAAGCATCTTTAATAATAAGGTCTAAGCGTTCCTTTCTGGTGGAAAAAAACCTTGTTTCACTTCCACAGCGCTCACATCTGCCGCCAGATGTCTTTACCTTGCATCTTGGACAGACCCTAACAGGAGAAGCCCTAACATTGCATTTATGGCAGTAATAGCTTGCCATGAGAGCCTTGCACTTTGGACACTGAAATGTTGCGGCTTCTATTTCAATTCCACCCTCTTTCTCTGAAAGTTCCATTGCCTTATTTATGCTTCTTGCGTTGCCTCCATAGTTTCCTATTGGAAAAAGCGTATGTGGATTGCCCTTCATCCTCCTTTCCCCAGACGCTTCTGGTCTGCCCATACGAGCGCCTATAAAGGTTCCCGCCTTGTCCCTTATCCTTATCCCAGAAAGCTTGCTTATAATGTGATTTATATCTTCCGCAGATTCGATAACAAGCTTTTCAAGCTCAATGTCTTTGAAGAACGTGGCGAATACCTTTGCATGCTCTCCGCAGAGCGCGATCTTCGAATCAACAATTTTGTGCGGAACACCTATCTTTTCCAAAATTGTCTTTACTTCCTGCTTATTCTCCAACAGCAACATCTCTTTACAACCATCGCTGACCTCCTCGCTTTTTTTAACTGCCTTGATCAGTTCCCTAAGCTCATCAACTCTCAGAGCTTTATAATAGTATGTGAATCTTGGATGCATCGGAATATTCAGTTTCTTCGAAAGGTTTAAGGCAAGCTCAAAAGGTACTTCTCTCACGTTTTTAAGAGCCTCTTTAACCTCGGGATCTTCTGTAAGCCCCATATTCTTGGCAGCATCCTCTAGTTCAAGCTGCCACCATTCCTCGTTATAGCCTGCAGGTACTAAAGGATGCGCACTATACTTAAAATCGCCAAAAGCTATGAGAAGGTCGCCCAAAAATAGTATCTTATCCACCTCAGGTTTAAGCCTCCTTGCCTGCTCAACAGATTCTATTTTAACTACCTCACCATCCTTAAGCCTCACAATTGGGCCCTCAATGGTGTCGCAAGTTGTTATAACCGCTGATTTTCCTGGTCTTTCAATCTTTATCTGCGTGCCTATCGCTATAAAACCTTCAAGCAATTCAAGCGTTGCCGGGTGCATCGCTTTGCCCATAATTCCCGTGGCTCTCGTTCTGCCATAACGAAGCCTAAAGCCACCTATTTGGCTAGGGTAGCTGAGTATGGCTCTGCCTGCAGCGGTGCCCTCCAGATACTTATAAACGGGTTCAACCCCCTCAGCGCCTTCGCTTTTTTCATGTTTTATTATCCCTTCTAACCAGCTCCAATCTAATCCAAGCATTGTTGCAAACTTCAGTGCTTTTCTCGCTTTCAGTGCTAGGCCCTCACTTATCACAAGGCAGGCACCGCCCCTTATTCGATTGTGTGGAATCCTAGGCAAGTTTCTGTGCACAGAAACCTCACGCTCTTCCGTTGGTTCGCCATTTATACATACGGGGCAACCTGCAATGATCTTCCTTATCTCTTCATCTGTAAGTTTGTATTGCCTGCTTACAATCTCATCATATATCTGTATTTCCTCAACGTATCGCTCTATCTCATCCTTTGTTGGTTTATATCTATCCAAGCCAAGAAGCTTCCTTGCGTAATCACCAAGTATAAGTGGCAATACCTGCGAGGTGCCGCCGGCCGCTCTTATAGGCCCCGCATAGTATATATCAATATAGCTTGTTCCATCAGGGTTCTTTGAGATTGTCACCTTTGGTATGCCGTCTATTGGAGCAACAACAACACCATCAGTATACAAAACCAAAGCAGTTTTTATTGCCTGTTCAATCCGCTTTTCATCGTCAGGAATGCGACATAGCTTTTGTTCTATTATCTCCCTGAAAATCTGGAATATCGCTCGGATTCGTTTATGTTCGCCCCCAAGGCTTTTCATAAGTTCACGATAGCGCTTTGCAACACCTTTAGGGCCCACAAGCGTTTCAGCTCTGTCCGCCAAGTCGCTCACAGGAGTCGTTTCAACGTAGTCAGCATAATCGTACCCCTTGCGCCTTGCCGCATTTGCAACGCTCAGAGCTTCCTCTACCTGCGCTTCTATTTTTTTATAATACCTTTTTATCTCCGGGGTTGCTATAATTTCCATCACGACACCAGGAAATGTTTCTCGTATATTTTTCTGTCCTTAAGGCTCAGTACTATTGCGATGCCAGGCGTCGGCACGTGCCCTTGTTTTATCTGATAATCTGTTCTATCCTGCCACGTGCTGTTGTTGATTATGGTTGTGCCCCTATATGTGGCATAACCTACATGGTGCAGGTCGCCAACAAAAACAAGGTCGGGAACCTCCCTTATAACCATATAATCCCTCCGCTCCGGCACATAAGGGTGTTTCATACCATAGGCAGGCATAAGGTCTCTTCTTCGCAGGAGCTCAATTATTGCATACTGCGGCTTTTCGTAGCTCAAACCGCTTATATTAGAAAATACGTCATGGAGGCAGGAGCCATGGTAAAGAAGAACCTTAAGACCCTCTATTTCAACCCAGCTCGGTGAGCCAAGCAAGTGTACATTTTCCGCTTCATAAAGCTTTGGTACAAGCTTTTTTGGGATCGCTGGTTGCGGGTCAGCCCATCGCACAGCATCGTGCTGACCTGGAATAATAAACACCTCTATTCTTTCAGGTATTTCCAATATGTAATTCGAAAATACCTCATACTGCTCTTTAATGCTCTTTATGTTCAGTTCGCTGTGTTGTTTCGGGTATATGCCAATACCATCAACATTATCGCCAGTTACGAACAAATATTTTATCTTTTTTACAAACTTTTTTTCCTCTGGTGAGCCAGCGTTTCCATTAATCCAGGCAAGGAACTTTTGAAAGGCTCTTTCAAGGAAAAGCTTGCTGCCAACATGCATATCTGAAATGCTTGCAACATAAACCTCTTTGTTTATGAGCTTCATATTCCTCTGGGGCAGATCTGGCCAGAGAATCTCTTTGGCTATCACCATATCCTTGCTTACCTTAACACCTCTGATTCCCAAAACATCATCAAGCATTATCCTGTTTTTTTCCACTTCAAGCTTGCGATCATTTTTTGGAATAACAACAATGCATCTATCCTCCAGGTCCTCAAGCTCCAGAGCAGTATGGCCTGCTTTGGTCTCCCATTTTCTATACACCATTCCAATAAGCTCTATCTCTTCCTGCTCCTTAGTGTATTTCAACCTTTTTATTGGTTTGGCACGCAAGGTGTGCCTTTGCTCTAATATCGTTTTGAGGGTGTGAAACTTATCCCTGAAAAGCTTCACAAAGTCCTCTACGCTACCCTGCGTATAGCTCTTATCTGTAACATCATATTCTTTCAGTATTCTAAAATTGCGCACCCCTTCCCTTTCTTCAGTCTTTTTTGATGTTTCCGCCAGCTCGAAACTTTCTTCAAGAAGGCTTATCTTGGTACGTAGGAGCCTTTTCTCAATCTCTTCTTTTGTTATGAGGAAAAAACCATCGTTTGCTATTTCTTCAAGTATGCTTCGCCAATCGGGCCGCACAGAAAGTACAGCCAGCGCATCTTTATCCATTATGAGCTTCTTATCTCTGGCAAAATCAACGATTTTGTTGATATTTGTGCCAGTTTCGAGCATCATATTATTAGTCAATCTCCTTTATCTTTTCTTTAACGCTTTCGAGTTTACTTATGGCGTTCCATAGACTTGTTCTGGTGTGTGATGGCATATTGATATCGTTGCTTATATCATCGAGCAGATATATCGCCATTGAGCAATCCACAGTACTTGGCTTGCGTTTTTCGACCTTTGTCAGAGCCTCTGTGATAGCTGCCCTTATGTTTCGCGGAACGCCCCGGTCCTCAGTGATATCCTTCATAATCTTTATCGCTTCCTTCAGTTCCTTTCTAGTCGCTTCATCCATGGCCTACACCTCAAAAGCAGACGCTGTGTCATAAATTAAATGTGGGAAAGGTTTAAAGACAATATTCATAGTTGAGTTCCGAAAAACATCAGCGGAAGCAAAATTCAACAAGCCTGGCTTTTAGCTTAGAATCGTTGTTTAAAACCCACTCTAAGCCCAAACCCTCTGCAATTTCCTTGGCTAGCGCTATTTGTTTATCACTCGCTATGTCTACCTTGCTTATAACCATAATTATCGGTATATCAAATGCCTTTTTTATATGGGTTAGAAGCCCTTTCTGTGAATCAACCGAATAGCTTGATTCTGTTGGATCAAAAACGAATGCCATTGCATTTGCAAGATGCTTCAGTGCAATTATGGCCTTTCTTTCAACCTTGTTCATTTCCTCGATTTTTCTATCTAAAAGCCCTGGAGTATCTATAACCTGCACCTCTTTTGCGTCGCTTGTCGCATATCCTAAGTTTAACCTTGTTGTTGTAAACGCATAGCTTGCAATCTTTGCCTTTGAGCCTGTAATCCTATTGAGCAGGGTTGTTTTCCCAACGTTCGGGCAACCTGCGATAAGCAATGTTGGCAATGGCTTTATATCCGGCATTTCCTTGAGCTTTACTGCATATCCATTAAATAACTCTATACTTTTTTCCAACCTCTTTATAACAGAGCATGCGCGTCCCAGGAATTCGTTGGTGAGCTTTCTTGCTTCTCTCTCGTCCTTTGCGCAAGCAAGCTTGTGGACATATTCTTTCTTAAGCTTGGATATAATCCTCAGGCTTCTGTTGAAATGTGCCAATATTCTCTTTAGCTCTCGCACGCCCACAAGCACATCTATAAGCTCCTTCCTGAACGTATTCAGGGCTTCTATGCGAGGCACACTCTTTATAGCTCTATCCAATTTTGAGTGAATCTCCTTGTAAAATGTGAGAAGTATTGTGCGCTCGCGCTCAATGCCACGCTTTGAGCTGGCATTTTTGAGCGCTTTTTTCAAAGCCTGCTGTGTAATCCTTTCAGCTTTTGGTATTTTTGCAATGCGCAAGCACATCCCCTTATGTAGACATAAGGAGCATTGAAAGGTTTATAACTATTTTCCACTAAATTAAAATAATTGGCTTTTATTCAAAAGCAAAAACCTTGGTGAGACCATTGAAGCTCAAAACACTATTAGAGCGCGCTTATTCTGGGGACTACAGGCGCTACATGCTTCTGCCTGCCTTCCTTTTTGTGCTTTTTCCGCTAATAATTTTTGTATATCCTGGGTTGGAAAAGGGAATTGATGTTAGCGGTGGCACGCTCATAATCGTTAGGACCGATAAGCAGGTAGATGTTGCAAAGCTTTCAGATGCGCTTTCAAAATTTGGGCTCACAGAGCTCAAAGTTGTGCCTTTCTCTGGTGGTGTGCAGATACAGTTTGGTGCAAACAAAACGTTTGAAAGTGCAAGCAAGCTGCTTTATGACGCTAAAAACATAATATCTTCCAACCCACAGCGGAGCCTGCAGTTGTGTACGCAGGCTTATGCAACGCTTAAGCCATATATTGATACGCAAGCGCCTTCGCAGGCAGAGGAATGTATAGAGAATGGCTTCGAGGTGCTGGCATCTGCAAAGGACGCATTTAATGATGCTTTGGACAGGGAAATAAGCCTGCAACTAGACTTGGCAAGCGAACAGCTTGCGCAAAGGATACAGCACACGGAGGTTTCACCTGCATTAGGTGAACTATTCTGGACACATGCAGTCAGGGTTCTCGTAATTGCTGCAATAGCAATATTCATCGTTATTTTCCTGTTTTTTAGGGATTTTATACCTACAATTGCAATAATACTCGCCGCAGCGTTCGATATACTTGCAGCGCTGGCCGCGCTTGCAATACTTCGCATACCTTTTTCCCTTGCATCTGTTTCCGCAATGCTGATGCTTGTGGGTTATTCTGTTGACACAGACATTATGCTAACAACAAGGATATTCAAAGGCACGGGACATATACGCGAGGATGCCAGTTCCGCACTGAGGACAGGCTTAACCATGACGGGCACTACGCTCATAGCGGTTGGCATAATGGCGCTGTTTTCTGTTGGCTGGGGTATAGAAACAATAGTAAGTATATCAATGGTTTTGCTTTTCGGTCTTATAGGCGACCTTATCTCGACATGGTTTATGAACGCACCCATGCTCTTATGGTACATGGAAAAGAAAGGAAAGACACGTAAGTGATGAAGATGGCAAATACAAACGAACTGGTGAGGAATTGGCGCATATGGTTCCTGGTACTTACCATAATGCTCTCAGCGTTACTTATGATGTTCAACGGCTTGCGTTTTGGCATAGATTTCGAGGGCGGTACAATGTTCCAGATACATCTCGCTGAAAAAGCGCCGAATATGGAGGAGGTCTCCAATATTATTGAGAGGAGGCTAAACTGGAGCGGTCTTCAGGATGTTCGCGTGTATGCCACAGAAGGCGAATTCGTATTTGTTGTTGTAAGACAAACAGCTCCTGAAGAGGTTAAGCGGATAGAGTCCTTAATAAGGCAACAGGGCCACTTTGAGGTCCTTATAGAAGGTAATGTAATGTTCACCGGTTCGGACCTAGTTGCAATAGATCACGAGCAGGGTTATGAGCGTATTGTAAAGACCGCAAGCAATCTCTACCAGTGGAGACTACCATTCATGCTTTCGATGGATGCTGCTAAGCGCTTCCGCGACTTGGCATTCCATAAATGCGAACCTGTTGTTCTGCCAGATGGCAGCACAGACTATGAATGTGCTTCCACATATTTTTTCATCGATAGGCCCGTTAATTACCTCCTTGTTTCCTCAAAGCAAACTTTTGAGCGAGATAAAGAGATATTCCTCAATGGCACGCGGGAGATACCAAAAGGAACACACATAGAAGAAGTTATAGAAAACATAGGTACAGAGCTTGTGGTTGTGGATGAAAATGCTGAACAAGCCCTTGCAAAGATTGCTGAACTTTCAAAGGAGAAGAAGGGCGTGCTTGCAGACTCTTCGCTCAGTACTGATATGCTGAATAAGATAAAGGCTCTTGGTGTTAAGGTAAAAACCATAAGACCCAAAGAAAACGAGCCATGGCTTTATACGGTTTCTGGCTTGAGATCGATAGTTAGGCTCACACCATCCGTGACAGGCAATAAACCATATGTGGAACGTAAAGAAGATGCAAAAATACTAACAGACCTGCTGATAACAGGCACTGCACAGAGCTTGAAGCAGGCGCAGGATGAAAGGAGCGAACTTAAAATTTTGCTGAATTCGGGTGCACTTCCAGTTTCTGTTGAGAGCATAAGCAATTATTGGGTGTCTCCAACACAAGGCAAGGAATTTCTGTTCCAGGTTGCTATAATAGGCATAATTGTGCTTTTTGCAGTCTCAGCGTTCATAATATTCCGCTATAGGAAACCCATGCTATCAGCGGCAATAATATTCACAGCGCTTGTTGAAGCCTTTGTTACATCAAGCTTTACATCAGCCCTTGGCCAGAGCTTAGATATCGCTACGTTGGCTGGCATTATTGCTGCTGTTGGTACTGGCGTAGATGACCAGATTATAATAACTGACGAACTGCTTATGGGAAGAGAACTAACAAAGGAAGCGGTTTCGC
>JAGHBI010000068.1 GCA_021161055.1 Candidatus Iainarchaeum sp.
ATGCTATACAGATAAGCGGTATAAAAAACATTGTTGTTGCGCAAAATAAGATAGATCTTGTTACTAAGGAAGAAGCCCTGAAAAATTACAAACAGATACAAAAATTCCTGAAGGAATATAATATCAACGCGCCAGTAGTGCCGACAGCTGCACATTTACGCGTTAATATTGATCTGCTGATAGAAACCATCGAAAAGCAGATTCCTACGCCAAAATTTGACGATAGCAAACCTCTGAAGATGTTTTGTGGCAGATCTTTTGACGTTAACGAACCTGGAACAAAAATTGAGGAATTAAAAGGCGGCGTGCTCGGAGGAACAATAATTCAAGGGAAGATAAAAAAAGGCGATAAGATTGAGATAAGTCCCGGGCCCGAAGGCAAGAAGATAGTAACGACTGTGCGGAATATAAGCTGCGCCTCAGGCTTGCTTGAGGAAGCAAAGCCGGGTGGCTTAGTTGCGATAGAAACGATGCTTGATCCGAGCATAACTCAAAACGACCAGATGCGGGGCCAACTGATAGGAAAACCTGGAACTTTGCCCGAGCCAGAATCGGTAGTTGAATTCGAGGTTGATTTTCTTGAGAGGATTGTTTCAAAGGTGCCGAAAGAATTTAAACAGAATGAATCAATAGTGCTTACAATTGGCACAATGACATCGCTTGCAACAATATTAGAGGTAAAAGGCAATAAGCTTCGTGCGAAGCTGAAGAGGCCTGCAGCGTTCTGGAAGGGGCAAAAGATAGCGGTAAGTAAACTTTATGAGATGCGCTGGAGGCTCGTGGGCTATGGCACTATCGTGTAAAGTTGCACTGGATACGAACATGCTTTTATATATAACTGCTCACAGAGTTGATGTGTTTGAGGAGCTCAAGAAAATGTTTGCAAATGTTGAATTCGTTGTGCCGCAAAGCGTTATCAGCGAGCTTGAAAGAATCAGAAGGTCCAACAAAACCAGAGCAAAACAGGTGAATGTTGCTATGAAGCTCATGGAATTGAACGATGTGAAAGTGCTTGAGCTTTCCAGCGATGCGGACAAGGACCTGCTAGAACTCGCAAGGCATGGCATTATGGTAGCAACAAACGACAAGGAGCTCAAAAAATTAATTAAAGGTTTTGGAGGAAAGGTTATTTATTTGAGAAAGAAAAAACTTCTGGAAGTGATCTAGATGTTTGAAATGGTGCGCGTGAGGGATAAACTCAGAGTCCCGCCAACAAAATTAGGCACTAAGATGAAGAAGGCATTGCTTGAAATCGCCCAGGAGCAGTATGAAGGCATCGTGGATGAAGATTTGGGCGTTATAGTGGCTGTTATAAACGCAAAGAAGACAGGCGAAGGCAAAATAGTACCTGGCGATGCAGCAGTATACTATGAAGCCGAACTTGAATTTCTGGTATTTAAGCCAAGACTCTATGAAGTTGTGGAAGGATTTGTAACCGAAACAGCTGAGTTTGGTCTGTTTGTAAGAGTGGGTCCCATGGATGGGCTTGTCCATGTGAGCCAGATAATGGACGAATATTTAAATTATGACTCTAAAAATTCGCAGTTTATATCAAAGGAAACTAAGCAGAGGGTGGGAATCAACGATAAGGTGCTTGCAAGGATAGTAAGCATAAGCCTTAAAGGCACGCTTGCTGACTCGAAGCTCGGCTTGACTATGAGGCAACCGTTCTTAGGCAAGTATCAGTGGATTGAGCAGCAGATAAAAGATGCCAGAAGTGGCAAAACAAAGGAGAAGAAAGGAAAGGGCAAAAAGTCTGTTAAAGAAAAAAAGGTGAAAAAAGCTACTAAAAAAGGTGAGAAATGATGCAGAAGGAAAAGGCCTGCAGGAATTGTAGAAGGGTTATTGAAAAGGGCAGTGAATGCCCCTCTTGTGGCAGCACATCTTTTACAACCTTTTGGCGTGGCTATGTTCTTGTAATAGACCCTGAAAAATCTGAGATCGCAAAAAGGATGCAGATAAATTCCGCTGGCAAATATGCACTACGTATAAGCAGGTGATGTCCATGGAGTTAGCTATAAAGGAGGAAACGTACAACCCAGTTCTTGAAAGAAACGAAATAATCTTCGAGGCACAGATAGATAAAACCTTGTCGCGCGCAGATGTGAGGAAAAAGCTGGCCGCACTTAAGAATGTCAATGAATCCAACATTGTTATAAAATATATAAAGCAGAACTTCGGCCAGCGAACTTGCTACGGAAAGGCGCACATATACAAAAGTTTAGATGTTCTCAAAAGGCTCGAACCGAAGTACCTCTTAGAAAGAGGCACAAAGAAGGAAGAAAAAAAAGAGGCGAAAAAAGAGGAACAAGCTGAAGCTAAAAACTCTGAGAAGTGATAACTATGGCTGAGAAGAAGAAAAAGAAGTATCTGAAGTCCAAATTCTATGAATACAAGGGCGACTCTTTAGATAGGCTTAGGCCTTTTTGTCCTAAGTGCGGACCCGGCGTATTTATGGCCGAGCATAAAGACCGCTATACTTGCGGCAGCTGTGGCTACACAAAATGGAAAGAGAAATAGTTATGTTTTTCATAATCGATGCAGCATTGTTGCTTGTGCCATTATTTATCTGGCATAAAAAAATGCACCAGAAGTTAAGTAAAGCATCACTCATAAACGCTTTTAAGGCGCTGGGAATATATTGGGATAACACCAGCGAGATAATCAAAAACGCAGTAGTTCTGTTTCTCACATTGCTCACAGTATCGGTTTTTCTTACAGCGCTTTTCTATTATTTGGGCATAGATGATTCAACTAGAGTTATGGAAAAGATAACAGGGTTAGCGCCACCGATTCTTATTTATCTGATTTTAGTGCGGTCGTCTGTGGAGGAAATATTTTTTAGAGGCTTTCTGGTCAATGAGGTTGGTGTGCTGCTCTCATCAGTACTTTTTAGCATTGCGCATATCGGCTATGGCTCTGTTTCGGAAAGTATAGGGGTTTTCTTTCTGGGGTTAATTTTGGCTTGGAACTTTAAGAAGAACAGGAATCTTATCCCAAATATAATCGCACATGTTTTTTACAATTTAATCCTATGTTTAATAGTATACATGAAATAAGTGTGAGGCATGCCTATGATATGTTTGGGTATAGAAAGCACGGCACATACGTTCGGAGTAGGTATTGTAAACAGCAAGGGGCAGATATTGGCAAACGAAAAGGCTACTTTCAGGAGCGAGCGTGCTGGTATAAAGCCACAGGAAGCATCTCAGTTTCTCATGAAAAACGCGCAAACAGTCATTGAGCGCGCGCTCAAATGCGCAAACCTGAAAATAACCGATATCAGCATATTTGCATTTGCTCAGGGGCCCGGGCTTGGACCATGCCTTAAGGTTGGTGCAACAGCAGCGCGCACCTTAGCCCTTATACATAACAAACCTCTTGTTCCGGTAAATCATTGCGTAGCACATATAGAAATAGGGAAACTTACAACGCATGCAAAAGACCCCGTAGTGGTCTATGTAAGCGGCGGTAATACACAGATTATAGCTCTTGAAGGAGAGCGTTACAGAGTATTTGGAGAAACGCTTGATATTGGCCTGGGAAATATGCTTGATTCCTTCGGTAGAAAGCTTGGTTTGGGGTTTCCTGCAGGGCCTATGCTTGATGAAATGTACTTTGAAGGTAAGCAATATATAGAGCTGCCCTATACTGTTAAGGGCACCGACCTCGCGTTTGCTGGTTTGCAAACAGCTGCAGAAAAGCTTATAGGCAAGGCTAGAAAAGAGGATTTGGTCTACAGTTTGCTCCACAATGCTTTTGCAATGCTTACAGAGGTTACGGAAAGAGCTTTAGCATATACTGAAAGAGAGGAAGTACTTTTGGTAGGGGGCGTAGCATCAAGCAAAGCACTTCGCACAATGTTAGAAAGAATGTGCAAAGAGCGCAACGCGAAGCTTTTTGTTCCTAAGCAAGAGTTCTGTGTTGACAATGGTGCGATGATAGCATGGCTTGGCATGCTTGAGCATACGCATGGCATAAGCATACCACTGGAAGAAACAGGGGTAAGGCAGAAACTGCGCATAGAAGAAACAGAGGTTAAATGGAGTTGAGTTCTATTATTCAGGCTTTGGTTTTCTGCGCAATGCAGCTCTGCCCTTGAATCGCACAGCATTGAATTGTCTTGCATATGCATGGAGCCAGATAAATAGGGCTGTGAATATAGCAAATATTATAATATTGGCTATCGTTGTTATTGGCGGTTTTAGGTCCAAACCCAAGCGCGTCCACCAGTCTATCGAATGTTCAGGGTCTAAGTAATAATAGATGGCGATTGCAATCCCTATAATATAGGCGAGCTCTATTATAAGCATCGCTATCCCATATGGGTTCTCTTTTTGCGACGATATCTTTATCTTTGCTGTTTCTTTTATGTGCCTAGCAGCATTTCTTTGAAGCTCGTAAAGCTCCGAACGCCTTTTCATTAACACAACATTAATTATCACAATAGTGAAAATTACAAGGCAAGCGGTGAGGTAGTAGCTAAACTCCTGCGAAAAAACAAGGGCATCTGCTTCAATTGCCGGCTCAATAATTTTATAGAAATTATAGACGAAAACCGCCACCAGTAAAATTTGTGCAATGAAAAGTGAAAAGAGCCTGCGGTCATTCAAGAGTGTTCTGAATCCTATATTCAGCAAAGGAATTTCATCTTTTGTAACAAGCTTTCTTTTTGCCATAATAAAAAGACCAATCATCAGAATAAAAATCTATTGGTGATATAAAAATGTAATGATGAAGCTTATAAAGCTTGGTGCAGAAGCAAAGATATTCAAAACAAAATGGCAGGGCATAGATGCTGTGAGAAAAGCACGTGTGAGAAAATGTTATAGAAACAAAACGCTTGATAGCATGCTATGCAAGGCGCGAACAAAGAGAGAAGCTG
>JAGHBI010000030.1 GCA_021161055.1 Candidatus Iainarchaeum sp.
CATTATAAAGGCGAATTTCACGTTGTTTCCAACCCAGAGTTCTTGCGCGAAGGCAGCGCAGTTATGGATTTCCTCAAGCCTGATAGGATTGTAATAGGCTATGAAAGCCCTAGGGCAAAGCGCGTTATGCAAGAGCTCTACAAACCCATAAAAACGAAGAAATTCTATACGGATCTGCGCACAGCAGAACTTATAAAGTATGCTTCCAACGCATTCCTCGCAACAAAGATATCTTTCATAAACGAGATCGCTATGCTCTGCGATAAACTCGGCGCTAATGTGAAGGATGTTGCAACCGGCATGGGGTTCGATAAACGCATAGGCAAGCATTTTTTGCGAGCTGGCTGCGGATGGGGAGGCTCCTGCTTCCCGAAGGATGTGAGCGCACTTATTTATATGGGTAAAAAGCATGGCGTTCCGCTCAAAATAGCTGCTGCTGCAAAGGAAATAAATGTGAACGCAAAAATACTTCCTGTGAAAAAGCTGAAAGGGCTTTTGGGCACGCTTAAAGGAAAGCGCATAGCAATTCTCGGTCTGGCTTTCAAACCAAATACTGATGATATGAGAGAAGCGAGCAGCATAACCATTATAAAGCAGCTTAAGAGAGCAGGTGCTGAAGTAGTTGCTTATGACCCGATTGCAGAGGAAAACGCAAGGCAAATAATGCCTGATATTACGTATTGCTCTCGCGTTTATGATGCTTTATGCAATGCGGATGCTGCAATACTCGTTACAGAATGGCCTGAGTTCGCGAACCTTAACTTCGGGAGAGTTAAGAGGCTTATGAAGAATCCTGTGATTGTTGATGGGCGAAACTTTTTAAACAGGAAAAAACTTAAGGATATGGGTTTTATATATGAAGCAATAGGTGTTTAATGCTGAAAAGGAGGCGATGTTATGGCGTTGTTAACGGTATCCTGCATCAAGGCTGATGTTGGCAGTTTATCCGGGCACATAACCGTGCTGCCTGAGATGATTGAAATTATGGAAAAACACCTTGAAAAGGAGGGTAAGAAGAAAGGACTCATAATTGATTACTATGTTTTCCATTGCGGCGATGACCTTGAAACAGTAATGACCCATAGAAAGGGCAGGGATAATAGTAAAATTCACAAGCTTGCATGGGACGGCTTCATGAAAGTAGCTAAGTATGCAAAGCGAAGAAAGCTCTATGCTGCTGGCCAGGACTTGCTCAGCGAAGCTTTCTCAGGTAATGTACGTGGCCAAGGCCCGGGTATTGCTGAAATGACCTTTGCTGAGAGAAAATCAGACCCTGTGCTTGTGTTTGCCTGTGACAAAACGGAGCCTGCCGCATTCAACCTTCCGTTGTTCAGGGCATTTGCAGATCCATTCAATACAGCCGGCTTGGTAATAGACCCAAAGATGTGCAATGGCTTTATATTTGAGGTGCTGGATGTATATAAGCACATGAAGGTTGCTTTGAAGTGCCCTGAGGAGATGTATGATTTGCTAGCGTTGCTTGGTACTACAAGCACGTATGCAATAAAACGCATCTACAAGAAGGGCACAGAGCCTGCTGAAGAACGCATCGCTGCAGAGGTATGCACTGAAAAGCTGAATGTGCTTGCAGGCAAGTATGTTGGCAAGGATGATCCTGTGTGCATAGTTCGCGCGCAAAGCGGCTTTCCTTCAGTTGGTGAAATACTGGAAGGCTTTACTTTAGGGCACCTTGTGAGTGGATGGATGCGCGGTTCTCATAAAGGCCCATTGATGCCTGTTTCGCTCAGGGATGCTACACCAACGCGCTTTGACGGCCCTCCTCGCGTAGTGGGTTTGGGCTTTCAGGTGTGCAACGGCGAACTGATAGGGCCTAAAGATCTCTTTGAGGATGTGAGTTTTGACCTTGTAAGGAAGCGCTGCAATGAGATCGCAGACTATATGCGTAGGCACGGTCCATTTGAACCACACAGAGTGAGCGAGAAGGAACTGGAGTACACAACTTTGCCAAAGGTCCTGGAGAAGATAGAGCCAAGATGCAAGAAGGCGGATGAGTGAGAGCATGAAAGCGATAATTCCGGCCGCGGGCTATGGTACGCGCTTGCGGCCTCTAACTTCTTATATCCCAAAAGCGCTTATCGATATAAATGGCAGGCCGGTAATAGAATACGTTCTTGATAAAATTGCTGAGCTCAACTGTGTGGACTCTCTTTATATAATAACCAACAACTATTATTACACACAATTTTGCAGATGGCTTGATGCCTTGGATAAGAAGCGCTATAACTTTAAGATAGAAATCATAAATGATGGCACAAACAATGAGAATGAACGCCTGGGTGCAATAGGTGATAAAGTACTTGCAATAAGGGAAAAGGGGCTTTGCACAGAGCTTTTGGATATAAGCAGCGATAATGTGTTCGATTTCTCACTTAAACCAATGTTTGAAATGTTTGAGGAGAAAAAGGCGTGTGTAGTTGGTGCTTACGATGTTGGCTCGAAAGAGCTTGCAAAGAAGTATGGTGTTGTCGCGGTTGATGACCGCTATAGGATTATAGGCTTTGAAGAAAAGCCTGCACAACCCAAATCAACGCTTGCGAGCACAGGCATATATATGTACACGAAACCGATACTTAAACTGTTAGAAGAGTATGCGAACGAGAACCATAGCTTAGATACGCCAGGGAGCTTCATTCAGTGGCTATATAAGCGCGCAGATGTTTATGCGTATCCTTTTAAGGGGAAATGGTACGATATTGGCTCTTTTGAGTGTTTAGAAACCGCAAGAGCTGAGCTGAAATGCGAGCAGTAGTAACAGGCTGTGCAGGCTTTATAGGCTCGCACCTCTGCGAGTTTCTCGTTAAAAAGGGCTATGATGTAATTGGCATCGATAATCTCTGCACAGGTGCAATAGAAAATATTGCTTCTTTGCCAAAGGAGAATTTCACATTCATAAGAAAAGATATAACAAAGGGCATCAGCATACAAGGAAAAATCGATGAGGTTTATAATTTGGCTTCACCGGCTTCACCGAAGGCATACCAAAGGCTTGCGATAGAAACTATGCTTGCAAATTCTATCGGGACAACAAATATGCTTGAGCTTGCTCTGAAGAAAAAAGCATGCTTTCTTCAGGCATCGACATCAGAGGTCTATGGCGACCCCCTTGTGCACCCGCAAAAGGAATCATATTACGGTAACGTTAATCCTGTCGGTCCGAGGGCATGCTACGATGAATCCAAAAGATTTGCAGAAGCCCTTATAATGAACTACCATTGGCGATATGGTTTGGAAACAAGGATTGCTAGGATATTCAATACCTATGGGCCAAGGATGAGTGCAAGCGATGGCCGAGTTATTCCAAACTTCATAATACAAGCGCTGAGATCCGAACCTTTAACAGTGTATGGCCGCGGCCTTCAGACAAGGTCATTCTGTTATATAAGTGATATGGTTCAAGGCCTTTACAGGCTCATGCACTGCAGCTATGCGATGCCTGTAAACCTGGGAAACCCTAAAGAGATAAAAATAATAGAGCTTGCGAAACTTATAAAGAGATTGACGGGCTCCAAATCCAAACTGACCTTTGTAAAGATGCCAGAGGATGATCCTGAAAAAAGAAGGCCTGATATTACTTTGGCTAGGGAGCTCCTTAAGTGGAAGCCAAAGGTAACTCTGCGCAAGGGGTTAATTGAAACCATCGCATGGTTTAGGGCTTTAGAGGAAGCTTAAACTTGGATTCTGCTTCTTTATGTGCCTTGTGTACCGCCCTCTCAAGAGGCGTTTTTCCTTTCCCCTGTTTTTCATACATGTAAAATATAACGCCTGCAGCAACGATGGCAGCAATGATTGCAAGCACCACTAGGTGCCAGGGAAATTCTGGCTTTTCTTTTTCTTCTACTGCAATCTCAACACATTCGCCTGCTTTACACTCTTTATTATCGCCGCAGGCTGTCCCATCCGGTAAGTTTTCATATATGCATTTGCCTGTTGTGGGATCACAGCTTGCCTTTTTACACAGCTTTGGTTCACATACAACATCTTTGCATAGATCAACGGGTGCTTCTTTGAAGCTTGCCACAAACGGAGCCTTCCATTCCTCTGCAGAGTCTTTATTTATATCGCTTTTTATAATGTAGCTAACTGTCAGAGTTTCATTTACATCAAGTTCCGGCACGGTAAACCTGATTATAGGATCCGCTTCCAGTATCTCAAACGATAGCTTGCTTTCGATCATATTTTCATCTATATGCTCCAAAACAGTTTTTGGAATAACCTCAATTACTTTCAAATCCACCAACTTTTTGCCAGCGGTATTTTTGAGTTCAAAGCTTACCGTTGTTTTGAAGGAAACATTCCCCTCTTCATCCACAAGCTTTTCCACTTTAACGGTTCTGCTCAGTTGCACCTTGGTGAGGGTTCTTATGGCTTTTTTTATTTCCGCATCGCTTGCACCCATTTTGCTTAACACTTCCCTTATGCCAGGAGCCAGTGTTCTTTCAGCTATTGCTTTTTCAAAAAGCTTTTCTAATTTCTTTACCTTTTTTTCGGGCGTTGGACTTGGTGTTGGCGTTGCAGTAGGCGTTGGTGTTGGACTCGGCGTTGTTGTAGTTGTGCTTGCACTACCGCTTGTTACAGGAACTAAAGTAGGCGTTGGTGTTGGCGTTGCAGTTGGGGTTGGCGTGGGGCAGGTGCCACAATCTGCGCTGCAATTAGAGCATGTTTCGCCATTTGAGCAGTAGCCATCACCGCATACAGGGCTTACAGTTATTGTACAGCTGTAATCGTTCGGATCATTATAGGCTGAAGTAATGTGCGCGGTAATTGTTTCAGTGCCTGCATCAATCGCTTTGAAATCATAGCTCAATGCAACTTGGCCGCCTGCATTTATATCCTGGCTCCAAGGGTCCTGACCCGTTACAAGGGAAAAGCAGTCAGAATTGTAATCCATATCTACCTGAGCATTGGTAACATCGCCACCAGTGTTTTTCAGTATAAAGCTTATTGTAACGGTTTGCTGCACATTAATGCTTGTTGATGAACAGCTTTGGTTTGAAACCTCTATGAATGGCGGCGTTAACACACTAAGAGATGCATTGGCTGCTGAGCTTGCACCGGTAGCAGTGAATGTTAGAGTATAAGGGGTTGAACTCGCTTGTTCACCTTTCACAGTCCAGCTCACAGATTTTGAACCGCCAGCAGGAATGCTTGCAATCACTTGCGAAGCCGAACCAACAATGCTTACACCAGCGGGATAACCAATCGTTACAGTAACGTTTGATGCTGAAGTGCCGCTTGCTGTAACGGTTGCTGTTGCAGTGGTTGTCTGCCCCTGATAAATGGGATTTGGTGAAACGCTTGCGGTTATGCTAACTGCAGCACTTGCATATCCAATAAAAACAAAAATTAAAAGCCAAACCAAGACATAAGTACGCATTCATATACCTCCATCAATGTGTCGACCACATAAA
>JAGHBI010000098.1 GCA_021161055.1 Candidatus Iainarchaeum sp.
GGCTTTGATGAAGGGAAAAGCACTTCTGGAAAACATTGCAAATATAAGCTCTACTGAATTCTACACGCCCGTGCCAAAGGGCTATAAAGCGGGCAAAACAAAGTACTTGATTATTACCGGTTCTGTTATGAGCGGCATAGGCAAGGGAATGCTCACAAGTTCGCTCTGCAAGCTTTTTGCAAACCGAGATATGAATGTTGAGCCGATGAAGCTCGAAGCCTATCTGAATGTGGATGCCGGCACGCTAAACCCTTTCAGGCATGGTGAAGTATTTGTGCTTGATGATGGTACAGAAACGGATATGGATCTAGGTTCCTATGAAAGATTCTTGGACAAAAACCTAACCAGAGAGAACTTCATCACAAGCGGTCTGGTGTACAGAACAATAATTGAGAAGGAAAGAAAGGGCGCTTACCTCGGCAGAGATGTGCAATTTATCCCGCATGTTACAGGTGAGATAAAACGGTTTGTAAGGGAGCTCGCTGTGAAGAAAAAGCCAGATATAATAGTGATAGAAATTGGTGGCACAGTTGGCGACTATGAAAATATGTTTGCTCTGGAAGCCATGCGTGAGCTAATGTATGAGGAAGGCTCGCATAATGTTTGCTTTCTGAACGCAACTTACATAATAGAGCCTCCCAGTTTGAGCGAACATAAAAGTAAGGCTGCTCAGCTGGGCATAAGAAGGTTGCTTTCGCTGGGAATTCAACCAGATATTATTGTATGCAGGTCACACACACCAATACCGCGCGCGATAAAGGAAAAGATAAGTTTGAACAGCAACGTTCCTGTTGAACGCGTGATTGGTGTAGAGGACATTGACAAAATATATGAACTTCCGCTTGTTTTGAGAAAGAAGCAGCTTGATGAAAAAATACTTGAAGTGCTGAGAGTTGCTAAGAAGTTTAGGCCAAATAATAAAGGGCTTATAGAATGGACGAAGAAGAACCGTGTATCTAAAAAAGCGCCTTGTGTGCGCATAGCACTGGCTGGCAAATACACAAATGTGAAAGACGCTTATATCAGTATATTGAAGGCGCTTGAGCACTGCGAAGGCATACTGAACACACGCATTGAGGTTGGCTGGTTTGATACCGCCGAGCTTGAGCGAAAACTGAAGAAGCTCAGGCAGCTCGAGAATTATAATGGAGTTATTGTTCCAGGTGGCTTTGGAAGGCGCGGTATAGAGGGCAAGATTACTGTTGCGGACTACTGTAGAAAGCGCAATATTCCCTATCTTGGGTTATTCCTAGGCTTTCAGGTTGCTGTTATTGCATTTGCAAGAAGTGTTTGCAAGCTGAAAGGAGCCAACAGCACCGAGTTTGAGCCCAAATGTAAGCATGCGGTTATAGACCTCCTGCCCGAACAAAAGGAGATAAGCGATTTGGGTGCAACAATGCGATTAGGCGGCCACGATGTTGAGCTGATACCGGGAACACTGGCACATAAGATTCACGGAAAACAGAGCTTCATAAGAAGACGTTTCAGGCACCGCTATGAGCTGAACCCAGAATATATAGAAATCCTGCAGAAACATGGCATGGTATTTTCTGGAAAAGCACCTGATAAGCCCGTGATGCAGATTCTGGAACTGCCAAAGCATAAATTTTATATGGCCTGCCAGTACCACCCAGAGTTCACTTCAAGACCCTTAAAACCGGATCCGCTCTTTTTACACCTTATAAAAGCTGCGAGGCGCAGAAAATGTTAGGGCAGCTCAGAAGCAAAACAAAACCCCTGGCGTTTACACTTGCCAAACCTTTTGCAGCACTGCATCTGCACCCAAACCTAGTTTCTTTTTTTGGGATTCCGCTTATTTTAGTTGCAGGCTATTTTATCTACCATTCAAACTACCTGCCCGCTGCAGTTTTCACACTACTGGCAATAACTATGGATTTTATAGATGGCGCTGTAGCTGAGCTCACCAAAAAGAAAAGCTATTTTGGTAACTACTTCGAAACGATGATGGATAAATACGTTGAGATGATTCTGCTTGCATCTTTTGCATTTCACTTTCCTGTTGAAAGCGTGTTTGCGCTTGCATTTTCATTTATGGAGAGCTATGCCAAGCCTCGCGTGGCACTGGTTATAATAACCGATAATAGGGATTGGCCTGCGATAGGCGAGCATGCTGACAAATTTGTCCTTATAATCTCCTTCCTCTTCATAGCGGCATTCTTCCCTGTGATTTTGGGGATAGAAACACTGCGCTTGATGCTCTGGCTTCTGATTATAATGACCCTTATTGGCGGCGCTCAGAGAATGCTCTATGCCAAGAAATTGATAGAGGAAGCGGAGCGCAAGGGCAAGATACTGCCATATTTAAAAAAAGATGCGGGCCATAAAGCTATAGAGTAAACTACTGCTGAAAGAAGGTGGTTTTTTGATAAGCTTTCAGGAGTTTCAAAAGATTGATTTGAGGGTTGCAAAAATTGCAGAGGTTGAGGATATCCCAGGCAAAGATAAACTCTACAAAATAAAAATAGACCTTGGCGATGAACAAAAGCAGATAGTTGCAGGGATAAAGCCTTTCTACACAAAGGATAACCTCATAGGCAAAAACGTTGTTGTTGTAGCAAACCTGGAGCCAGCAACCATAGCAGGCGTAAAAAGCGAGTGCATGCTTTTAGCAGCTAAAGATGTAAATGGAAACTACACGCTGGTTACGGTAGAATCCGAAGTTAAGCCAGGGACCAAGGTTGAGTAGTCAGAGCATAGTTGCAATCATATATATGGAAAGGAACGTTGCGATAGTCGAGGCTGCATTAACAACAGCAGTAACAACAAGCGCATGCGTGAAACGATTTTTGCTGAGCATACCCAGAGAATCTATATTCGATATTTCCTCAAAGTCCTTTATGCGTGGCGGTCTTACCTTTGCTTCCACCATGCCTGCAAACCAGCCTGCTGCGAACGCAGGGTGCAGCGACGTGAAAGGAGCTGCACAGAATGCAGCAACTATACTCTTCCAGTGAGCCTTTACGAGGATGGCACCTAATGCAGCAAAGAGCGCATTTATTGCAAACCATATTAGGAATGCTTTAAGTGCAAATTCAGGACCTCTGATGTATACACCAAAAGCGATTATGGAAATTAGAGCAAGCGGCAGAATAACTTTAAGCAGCAAACTATAATTGCGCGGTTTTTCAACATATTCAAGTTCTCGAATATTGGCATCCTTGCCAAGGTTTTTCTTGATGCCTGCAACATGCCCGGCACCGATAACCGCAAGCACCTTTTTTGCGTTTAGTTTGGATATTTTACTTGCTATATATTTATCGCGCTCGTCCACAAGAACCTGTTTTATTGAGGGAAATTCTCTGGAGAGCTCCTCTATAACTGCACTTAATACATCCGCATTCTTCAGCTCTTCAACCTTATCTTTTGTAACCTTTTCCCCAAATCCAAACGCATAAAGCAATAATTCAAAAAGGAGCTTTGCTTTTTCAAGGAAGCCCATTTTGGAAAGGGCGCGTTTCATTGTGATTGTGATATCACGATCAACAAGCGCTAGCGGAATATCATACCTAGCTGCGAGTTCTGCTGCTGCAAGCATCTCGCTCCCCGGTTTGACTCCGAGCTCTTTGCCTATTTTCCTCTGCATGCCTGCAAGAATTAAATTGAAGAGCAAGAGATATGTTTTACCTGTTTTTATGATGGAAAATATATCGGTTTCGCGCCATTTGCTTTCTTTGGCAAGCTGTTCAAACCTTGCTTTATCGAGCTCTAAAGCGATACAATCCGGTTTTTCTTCCTCTATGAGCTGCTTCACCTGTTCGATACTTTCCTCGCTCACGTGGGCTGTGCCGAGGAGAATCACTTCCTTATCTGCCAGCTTTATTCGCTCAACATTCATAAAGATCACTGCCTGAAAAACCCCAGTTTTGCAAGCTGTGTGTAAAGATGCACAATCTTGCTGCTTGGCTTGCCCCAGTAGGAACATTTTTTAGCCAATATTTTTTTTCTGGCTTCTTCTAAAGAGCTCGCATCAATTATCATAAAAGCATTTCCAAGCTCGTTGGCAAAGTGGGCATCGGTGCCTGCTGTAAAAGGCATATTATTTCTATCGGCAAACTCCTTCGCTTTTTTATTGGCTGCGGAAAAATAACAACGACTGTTAAAAACTTCAATAGCATCAACCTTTTTCCTTATCTGCTCGAGCATTGTAAAGCCCTTGAAAAAAGGTTTTCGCAACACATCGAATGGATGCGCAACTGAAATCATTGCCTGCTGCTCGTGCAAGCGATCAATCACCTCAAAAATACTGCCCGGAGCGATTTCCTCATTCATAAAGAGCCCTAAAAGCTCGCCAACAAGCTTGGCATTATGGTAGACCTTTATTTCCTCGCCCTTTATAAAAGGCAGACTGTACTTTTTAGAAAAATGTTCTGCTTCCTTCCAAGGTTTTGCTGTATTATGCTCGGTTATCGCAGGCACTATTCCTTTTGTTTTATATATTTTAAAAATTTCATTTACACGCAAGCTCCCATGCCCTGAATAAACTGTGTGAACATGCATATCTATAAGCAAACAATCACCTTGTAATATCGCAAACAACACATTCTTCATTCGCTTCTATTATCTCTGCTGGAGTTATTACAAGTGTTGTTTCCTCATCCACAGGTATGTAGAGCTTCTCCTTCTTCGCTGCCTTTTCATCAAGAAGAACTATCACACCGTAAATTGAGATTGCTGGCAGATAATCCTTCTTATAACCTGTAACATGAAACGCCTCCCTAACGCTTGGTTCTCGCAACGTTTCATTACGGAAAAGTTTATGGACCTTTTCCATATCTATGCTGTCTTTGCACAAGTGCACAAGAAGCAATGGCTTTAGCGTAGAAGGCTCGCGCATTATAAGCTCGCATTTAGCCGAACTGGAATTCACTATTGCTTTCTTAACAAGCTTTGCCTTGAGCCCATTTATCTCAATGAAATCCTCGAGCATAAGTAAAGTAGTAATATAATAAAGAAATAAAAAGGGTGAAGGAGCACGCTCAACTAC